>JBIPMU010000249.1:0-2833 GCA_044377205.1 Chitinophagales bacterium
GCTCCCTGGATTGAAGTCGCTAGCTAGCGCAATTGCAAGTCCCGAATCTATCATTTTTCGGGCAGGTGCATAAGGAATTTTTATAAAAAATGAACAAGACGGCAAAAGCGTTCCAATGGTTTTTTTACCTTTTAAATACAAGATTTCTGTTTCGCTCATTTCCTCCAAATGGTCCGCAGAAATGGCATTTTCATTTACCGCAAATTGCAATGCACCATGATTTGATAATTGATTGACGTGTAATTTTGGCTTTAAGTCAACTTTCTTTGCGTGTTCAAGAATTAATCTTGAATCTTCGATTGTGAAATAATTTTTTTCTATAAAAATATCGATATAGTCTGCCAATTGTTCTTTTTCAATGATTTCAAGACAAGGAAAAATAACCGTTTGGATATATTCAAGATTAGATTTAAACGATTTTGGAACTGCATGTGCGCCCAAAAATGTACTTTTTATAGGAATAGGGAAAGTATCTTTGAGCCTTTTGATGACACGAAGCATTTTTAATTCCGCATCTATCGATAATCCATAGCCACTTTTAATTTCAATAGCACCCGTACCCATTTTAATCAATTTTTTGAGCCTATCGGATGCCGTTAGAAAGAGTTCTTCTTCGGATTTTTGTGCCAATTTTGCGGCACTATTTACAATGCCACCGCCTGCGGCAGCTATTTCTTCATAGGTTTTGCCTTGTATTTTCATTTCAAATTCGGCTTCACGGGGTTCAGCAAAAACGATATGTGTATGACTATCACAGTAGCATGGAAAAATATCAGCTTGCTGCAAATCTATTGTTTCTCCAGAATTAGGATTGAAATTGTTCATACCTCCAATATCGGTAATTATCCCATTTTCTACTGTAATATATCCATGGTCAAGCGATGGAAAATGGTTCATTTCGATTCCGGTTAGTTTTTTGATTCCAATTTCATGGAGTCCATATATTTTATTACAATTTATAAAATGCTTTAACATATCATGTGTTTTTTGAAAAAACCCAAAGTGGTTTGTTCATATCTGTAATTTTTGTAGATTCTGATTGCGTAATTCCAAGTATAGCTATAATGTTTTTATTGCCATCTTCTAGGACAAAGGTATTGTTTTTTTCATTTTCGGATAGTTTTTTATCCTTCAAAATATCTGTAACTCGTTTTACGTTTCCATTCATTCCCATTGGGGCCATAAAATCATCTTTATTTATGTTTCTAATAATAATAGGTAGTTTAATTTGAGTATCGTCAAGATAAATTTTTCCTTGTTCAAAAGAAGAAACTGTTTTTTTTGAAAAGTGAAAGTCTTTTATTGTTTGTTCTTTCCATTCTTCTAATCTATGTTCAAAATTAATAAGATCATTTTTTTTTTGTTCTATCCATCCATTTTTGATATAGAATAATGAATTTCCAATCAGAATTTCTTTGTTTTCTGTGCTAAAAAGGCATTGTTCTATATCAGTAATTTGTGTGGCATTTGGGCCAAATTCTTCTAATAATCGATATAGAATCAATGATATATAGGATTTATTAATCCATTTTTTTAAATTTACTTTTTTGTTTTTATCCCAGTTTTGTATTTCTTCATCAATTATTTCCGATACAAAATCTTCTACTTGATATGCAAATTGACATAGCTTACCAAAGGCATTTCGGTAGTTGGGATTGATTTCTTCAAATTGAGGAAGGATTTGATTACGAATTTTATTGCGTGTATAAATGGATTCAAAATTAGATAAATCTTGGCGGTATTCTATATGAAATTCGGTAGCATATTGTTCAATTTCTTTTTTACTTATCCGCAACAAGGGTCTGAAAATAGATCCATTTTCTTGGGGAATGCCTTGTAAGCCTTTCCATCCTGTGCCTTTGATGATTTTGAATAATTGTGTTTCAATTACATCGTCTGCATGATGAGCGGTTAAGAGAATATCATATTTCAGTATCTTTTTCATTTCCTCAAAATAAGCATAACGAAGATTTCGAGCTTCTACTTCTATAGAGTTTTTGTTTTTTGATGCGCTATTTTTTGTGTCAAATTGGACTGAGTAAAAAGGTATTTGATTACATTCGCAAATAGATTTTACAAATTGTTCATCGGCGATAGCATCCGCTCCACGAAGCATAAAATTACAATGTAAAACCTCGAATTTATAACCTTGACGAAGCAAAAGACTATAAAGAACCATGCTGTCCATACCACCGCTACATGCAAGAGCATACTTTTTGCTTGCATCGAATATAATATTTGAAAAAATAGATAGTAAGGGTTTTATAGTTTATTAAATTATTTTAAAGAACTTTTGAATTGAAACTACATAGCTTGAATAATTATATCTAAACTATCAATATATTTTTGAGTAGAAATATCATTTATTTTAGATTTATTAGGTTCTATACGCCATTTTCGAATTACCCCACCCTTTCGAGTTTCTATATAAAGGGCATCATCTTTTATACAATTAGGACATCCCACTTCTTGTGCCGAATAATTTTTTAAAAAAGTTGGAATATTATTTTCAAGCCATCGTATTCTAGAGACTTGATTGAGGGGCAATGTATTGGTATTGAATGTTAGCACTTCGGATAGGTAGATGACGTCATCCAAATAAAGATTAAAATTTTCAAATTTAACAAACTTGGAACAATCTTTTGTGCAAGAAAAATTATATTTACCAAAGATAAAATAATCGGGCTGGTATAAATCTTGTGTCCCACAAGATGTTAAAAAAAAGAAAGAAATTAAAACAATATATTTTTGCATAAGTCGTAGATTTCAGGGCAAAGATACAAAAAAAAGTAAATTGTTTTTAGCTATTTTAGGGGGGTGGCTTTTATTCAAA
>JBIPMU010000250.1:0-2816 GCA_044377205.1 Chitinophagales bacterium
AATTCCAGAATTAGAATTTTATTTGGATGAAACCCTGGATTATGTAGAAAATATAAATCAATTATTTGATAAAATAAAGGAAGGAGAAAACGATAAATCAAAAGATGCATAATCGCCATGAATCCTATTGAAATTCAATATTGTATTGATAATGAAATTATAGCCAGTAATTATCAAGCTTTTTGTGAAGTCCTTTATTATTTGAATCAAAAATATTATATTGATTCTGAAAAAGTAATTTCAGATAGTGCATATGATTTACTTTTTAAAAAAGTAGAAAAATTTGAATCTCAAAATCCAAAAACTGTTAGCCCTAATTCCCCTACTCAAAAAGTAGCATCGGGAATTAAGAATGAATTAGCAACAGTAGCGCATTTGGTTCCAATGTTGTCGCTTTCCAATTCTTATAATGCTGAAGATTTACTTGAATTTGACGCATCTATTAGAAAGGAATTGGGCGAAGAGCCTTATGATTATTACGTAGAGCCCAAATTTGATGGAAGTAGTATTTCATTGGTGTATGAAAATAATAGATTGGTTCGCGCAGCCACAAGAGGCGATGGGGAACGTGGTGAAGAAATAACTGAAAATGCCAAGCAAGTAAAACATATTCTGCATCAAGCTGATTTTGCATCGTATCATATTAGAAAGATAGAACTACGAGGTGAAGTAGTTATCGAAAAAAATCGTTTTGATACTATGAATGCGCAGCGAGAAGAAGCAGGATTGGCTGTTTTTCAGAATCCTAGAAATACCGCAAGTGGCTCGCTACGATTGAAAGACGCAAGTGAAGTTAAGCACCGAAATTTAGAAGCATTTATCTATAATATAGGCTATGTAGAGTTTGAAGATGAATTGAATTCTTCTTTTGAAAAAACGCAATCCGATAATATTGAACTACTCCATTTGCTTGGTTTTCAGTCGGCTAGTGGCATAGGAAAACGATGTGCTACCATACAAGAAGTCATAGATTTTTGTAATGAATGGGAAACCAAAAGACCCTCCTTTCCTTATGAAATTGACGGTATGGTCGTTAAATTGAATCGAATAAGTCAGCAGATGAATTTGGGAACTACATCACATCATCCCAAATGGGCAATTGCCTATAAATTTAAAGCTATCGAAAAGCCTACCACGCTTCTTGAAATAGATTTTCAAGTAGGAAGAACCGGAATTGTAACGCCAGTAGCTAAAGTAGAGCCTTTAAATGTGGGAGGAGTAACAGTTAGAAGTATTTCTCTTCACAATGAAGATAATATCAACTCAAAAGATATTAGAATCGGAGATACTGTTTTTATAGAACGAGCGGGCGATGTCATTCCACAAATTACGCGTGTAGATTATTCAAAACGTGCGAATCAAATTCCGTTTGAATACATAAAAAATTGTCCTAAATGTCAATCTGAACTAATCCGTAATGAAGGCGAGGCGGCATGGCGATGTATTAGCGAAGCTTGTCCTGCGCAAAAGTTAGAGAAAATTATCTATTTTGTAAGCAAAGATGCTATGAATATCAAAGGCTTAGGCAAAGATATTGTCAAGCGATTTGTAGAAGAAGGCATTATAAAAGATATATTGGATATTTTCAAATTGGATTTTGATAAAATATTGTCACTTGAAGGTTGGAAAGAGCAGTCTGTAGAAAATCTAAGAAATAGTATCGCTGAAAGCAAAAATAATGAATTATATCGTTTGATAGTTGCGCTGGGTATTGATAATGTGGGGAATACCATGTCCAAAACGTTGTCAAAAAAAGTATCACATTTATTAGAATTTAAAAATTGGAGTCTTGAAGAATTCAATAATTTGGATGATATAGGTCCTAAAATGGCACAATCACTTTATTCTTTTTTCCAAAATCCTACTCAATTAGAATTGCTTATTCAATTAGAAAATTTAGGAGTAAATTTAAAAGGCGCTACACAGAATTTGGAAGGTAAGCTTTTGAGTAAAATTATAGTATTCACTGGATTTAGAAATCCCGAACTTGAATCAAAAATTGAACAAGAAGGCGGTGAAGTTGCTAATTCACTTTCTAAAAAAACGAATATCCTGATAATGAAAGAAAAAGGAAGTGGTAGTAGTAAGGAAAAGAAAGCAATAGATAATGGAACAGAAATTTATACAATTGAGGAGTTTGAAGCGCAATTTTTTTAATATTTATTAATCAAAATTAACCGAAATTTCTTGACTTTTAAAAACAATATGATAAATTTGCATATTATTTAATTAGAATCATCCAAAACAGATAAATATGTCTAAACAAAAAACACTTTTTTCTTCGTTGACAAAGAAGTATATCATGGGATTGACAGGAATTTTCCTCATTGTATTTCTAATAGTTCATTGTGGACTAAATGCTTTAGTATTCCTAAACGATGGAGGGCAAACATTTCTTCATGCAGCCCATTTTATGGGAACCAATCCATTGATGCGAACCCTAGAAATAGGATTGGTATTAGGGTTTTTAGCTCATATTGCAGACGGTTTATATCTTTGGTATCAAAATAAGCAAGCACGTCCTCAAGGATATGCAAAAGTGGATGCTACAAAAAATTCTACATGGTATTCTAGAAGCATGGGATTATTAGGAACAATTCTTTTGATTTTCTTAATCATTCATGCATCTGATTTTTGGATTCCAAACAGAGCAAATCAATTTGCTACTGGAGAAGAGATTAACTTGTATGTAAAAATGCAAGAAGAATTTGCGAATCCTATCGTAGTTTTGGTGTATGTATTTGCTTGTTTTTCATTATTCTGGCATTTATTGCATGGGTTTCAGTCTGCATTTCAATCTATGGGATGGAATCATC
>JBIPMU010000251.1:0-2815 GCA_044377205.1 Chitinophagales bacterium
TTATAATTTTTTATACTATTCCTATTATGAATTATCAAGAAGTAATAAAAGAAGTTTGCCTCAAAGATGAAAAATTTGTAGTATTTACGGCTGAAAATAGAGCTGTAGTTCGAGAACTTCCACCCATCCTCAACGATAGATTTATCGATGTGGGGATCACCGAACAAAATATGATAGGAATGGCAGCTGGTATGGCTTTGAGAGGCCGAGTGCCTATCTGTCATGCGTTGACCAATTTCTTATTGTTTCGTGCCTACGAATTTATTAGAAATGATGCAGGAATTCCGCATTTACCCGTGAAATTGAGTGGATGGATTCCAGGGTTTTTATCCGATGGAAATGGCCCTACGCATCAATCACTAGAAGATGTAGGAATTATGCGATTGATTCCTGGGATGCAAGTGTTTTGTCCTTCGGACAACGACGATATGGTTATGATGCTAGAAAAAGTGTGGAATTCACCCAATCCAGCGTATATTCGAGTAAATCCAAGACCTGCCAAAATCAAACATACTACACCGTTTGAAATAGGAAAGGCCGAAGAATTGGCAGAAGGAAAAGATGTAACTCTTTTGGTATACGGATTTTTGCTGGAAGAAGCCCTTGTAGCCAAAGAAATTCTTGAAAAATCGGGCTTAAGTGTAGGCCTTGTCAATATGCGTAGTCTACAGCCTATTGACGAAGAATTTGTGGTAAGCCTCAAAAATAAAACATCTAAATTAGTTGCTATAGAAGACCATTTTCAAGTAGGCGGTCTCTATTCTATTCTTTCCGAAATTATGGTTAGAAATCAATATGTAATGCCGCTTCAAAGTATTTCTATGGGCGCTCGCTGGTTCAAACCCGGTTTGCTTTCCGAAGTCCTCGAATACGAAGGATTTACAGGTGCAAAAATTGCCACTAAGGTATTGGAGAATAGGGGGTAGGATAAAGGTTTTTGTAGTTAGGCTTTATGTGATAGTGATTACTAACTAGTGATTTGTAATTAGTGTATATCTCTGTCCGTAATCCTCGAAAATTTTCAGCAACAAGTTTCTTCTTCTCTTGTAATCTCCTTTGAAAATTTATTTGGGATCTCTTATAAAAATTTTTGGCTCTTGATTTCTCGCATAGCTTGAAATAAAGTTGCCTTTTTTTTATGAAGCAGAAAAAAATCAAATTACTAATCACTTATTTCTCCAAAAAACTTTTCTCTCAAAACGTCAAAATATGACACAACAATCCGCTATTTTTATTTTTAATAAAAAAATAGAAATATGGATTTGGAATACAAAATCAATAAGGCAGAGAAACTATTCAATGAAAATGAATATGATAAATCAAATCAGTTGTACAAGGAAGTGCTCCGAGAACGTCCCTATAATTTACAAGCGCTAATCAATATTTCAGACAATCTCATACGCCAGAACAAAAGCCTAGAAGCAGAGCCTTATGCCTTGGATGCCTACTTGCTATACAAAGATGTAGACGATATGACAGTAGCCAACTATTCTTTTGTTTTGTTTGAGAAAAATGAACTAGACTTGGCTATAGCAGTATGCGAGGACGCTTGCATGCGCGGCAGCCAAAATAGCTTGGTAATTCAAAATCTAGGCTACTACTATATGTACAAAAATATGTACTCAAAGGCCCTCCAATGCTACAATCGCTCCATTGCGCTAAACAAAGACAATCCAATCGCCTACTGCAAAAGAGGCATTCTGCGCTATTTTGTCCTCAACGACAACGGTGGCATAGCCGACCTCCTCAAAGCGCATCACCTCAAAGACCCCGAAGCCACCGAAATCCTTCAAATAATAGCCATTCATCGCAAAAAAAGATTGTTGAAATATTCCAATATGGAATAGGGAGAAATTTTTTCAAAAATAAAAATATCTAAAATTTTAAGATAAAAAAAACGGGATACTTACGTATTAAGATTGTGTAATTTAAATTTTTCTTTTTACTTCCCTTTTCTTTCGTATTGGCAGCAGCCGTGGAGCTTGCTGTATATTTTGTCGTCGGCAGTGTATTTTTCATTGTCGTAGCCTGCATCGGCTATTTTTTTGAGCAAAATATCCGATTTTGTTTGGGTACTATCGAAGAAGAGAACTACAAGCTGGGTTTCGGCATTCCATCTTGCTATGGCTATATTTTTTTGGAATACCGCATTCTCAATGTTTTTTTTGCACATACCGCAGTTTCCCCATACACGGAAGCTTTCTGTTTTTTTGTTTTTTATTTGCCCAAATCCTTGTAAAGAAAGAAATAAGGCTAAAATGAGCATCGTAATTTTAGAAATATTCATTATGATTTATTTTATACAAAGGTAAGAAAATTATCGAGAATTTATAATTGATAAAAGAGATTCCGCATATTTTTTTCATGGTAAAAAATTCTGGAATGACGAAGCGTTGAGGGATTTAGAATAGATGAAATATGTTTCGCCCTTCTAATCTCTAAAGCCTAATGACTAATGCCTGCCATCTCATATCTAGTCTCAAATTTTACCCCTTTTTAAAAGTGATTTCTGTAATTTCGGGGCGTATGCCTACTCTGCCAGGATAGCCTATAAAACCAAAACCTCTATTGACATACAAATATTGTTTGCCCGATTGATACAGTCCTGCCCATTGTTTGTATACCCATTGTACGGGACTGAAACGAAACCACTTGGTCTCTACCCCAAACTGCATGCCGTGTGTATGACCACTCAATGTGAGGTCTATGTCGGTGTATTGCTCGCGTACTTCAGCATCCCAATGGCTAGGGTCGTGCGATAGTAAGATTTTGAAAGGAATATTTTCCGTGCCTTGGTGTGCTTTTTGGAGATTTC
>JBIPMU010000253.1:0-2808 GCA_044377205.1 Chitinophagales bacterium
TAGCGGGAGAAATAATAGAAAAATGCGATTCTATTTTCTTCCGAAATACTTGGTATTTTGCATCTACCAATATTGAAGATACTATCAAAAAGCAAGCATTTCCATTCTGCGATAGTATTTATATTCAAAATCAGCTCAATGTAATATATCGTGCGCCTATACAAATTTATGCCAATCCTGACACCGTAATCATAGAAGGCGATACTTTAGAATTGTATGCTACTTCTGCCAAAACCTATAAATGGTCTACGGGAAATACTGGAGATATGATAAAAGTATATCCAAGAGTCTCTACTACATATACCATTACGGTAAGCGACAATAATAATTGCTTAAACTCAGATGAAATATTTATTCGAGTGAAAAAAGACGACAGTGAAGTATCGCTTCCAAATGCATTCTCTCCAAACGGCGATTTTGTCAATGATGTCTTCAAACCCGACTTTTATGGAAGAGCTACCTTAGTCCAAATGATGGTATTCAACCGATGGGGCGAAAAAGTATATGAAGGCACCGGCAATTATAGCGCGTGGGATGGTACGTATTTTGGCGAAATGCAACCAAGCGGAGTTTATAACTACTATATTGTCTATAAAACTACCGTGAGCCAGTTTGAAAAGAAAGGAACGGTAACGCTGATAAGGTAAACTCCTTCCTTAAGATCTTTTAAAGACCTTAGAATTGGAATTTTGGTTAAAGCACATAATTCTTTATATTGCTTATAAGATTAAGCTAATAAAGTTATTTTAAAACGTAGTTTTTTTATTTAAAATAACTAAAGTTATGATTCTTTTTGATTTTCTTCAATGATTCAAAAATGAGTTGAATTACATTAGCTACATCTTCTTTGTGAACCATTTCTACCGTGGTGTGCATATATCTCAAGGGAAGCGAAATCAACGAACTTGCTACCCCGCCATTGCTGTAGGCAAAAGCATCGGTATCGGTTCCAGTCAATCGGCTACAAGCAGCTCTTTGGAAAGGAATTTTGTTTGATTCGGCTGTGTCTATGATTAAATCTCTCAAATTGTTTTGCACAGCTGGCGCATAAGCAATTACTGGGCCTAAACCACACTTTTGTTCACCTTCTTTCTTTTTGTCAATCATCGGGGTGGTGGTGTCGTGCGTTACGTCAGTTACGATGGCTACATTGGGTTTGATGGTTTGGCTAATCATTTCGGCGCCTCTAAGTCCTACTTCTTCCTGCACGGAATTGGTAATATAAAGTCCAAAATCCAATTTGATTTTTTGTTCATTGAGCATACGAGCTACTTCGGCTATCATAAATCCTCCAATTCTATTATCAATAGCTCTGCAAACAAAATATGTGTCGTTTAGCACCATAAATTCATCGGGGTAGGTAATAACACATCCAACATGAATTCCAAGATCTTCTACTTCTTTTTTTGATTCCGCGCCACAATCTATCCATATTGTTTCTACTTTGGGAGATTCTTCTTTGCCAACACTTCGGGTATGAATAGCGGGCCAACCAAATACACCCTTTACAATACCTTTTTTTGAATGAATATTAACTCTTTTTGATGGAGCAATCATATGATCCGAGCCTCCATTTCGCACTACGTATATCAATCCATCGTCACCTATGTAATTTACATACCAAGATATTTCATCGGAATGTGCCTCAATGACTACTTTATACTCCGCTTTTGGATTAATTACGCCATAGCATGTACCGTAGATATCAGTTCGGATTTCATCTACATAGGGTTTTATATATTCCATCCATACATTTTGTCCTGCACTTTCATATCCTGTAGGCGAGGCTGTATTTAGATAATTTTCTAGAAATTGCATGGATTTTTTGTCAAATTTATTCTTCTTGCTCATATTTAGGTATTTTTAATTTTATTTAACTATTTATTAATTTTTCTATATCAAATTTTGTCATTTGCATAAAAGCATACATAGCTTTTGGTGCTTTTTCGGGGTCGTTCATCAGTTGTCCTAGAATTTTTGGTACTACTTGCCACGATACGCCAAACTTATCGGTAAGCCATCCACATTTTCCGGGCTTGCCTCCTTCGCTTAGTTTTACCCAATAATAGTCTATTTCCTCTTGAGTATCACAAGTAATTACATACGAATTGGCAGGAGAAAATGCGTATTCTGGACCACCATTTAGTGCCATAAACTTGGTGTCGTTTAGCTCAAAAACGACTACCATTGGATTTTCGGATAAGACTTTTGAGTTTTTAAAAACGGAGCAATAAAAAGCAGCGGCTTCTTTCGCTTTGCCATCAAACCACAAACAAGGAAAAATAGGGTATGTCATATTATTTATGTTTAAAAGCTAAATTCTAAAGTCTAGTATCTCAAATCTAATGTCTACTTATTATATTCCCAAGACTTGCCTTGATATTTCATAGCTACACAAGCTTTTTCGCTAGCTTCTACACGTCCAATTATCTGTGCTTTTAGTCCAAATGTAGCTACTAGATCTATGATTTCTTTGGCAAAAGTTTCATTTTCGAGATATATTTCCATTCGGGTTCCCATATTGAAGACCTTGAACATTTCTTCAAAAGAAGTTTGACTTTCTTTATGTATCCATTGGAATAAAGGGGGAACTTCTAATACATTATTTTTAATAATTTTAACACCTTCCACAAAGTGAAGCACCTTGCTAGAAGCGCCACCTGTACAATGTACTACCGAGTGAATGTGTGAGCGTCCTAGGTCAAAAATTTTCTTTAGGATAGGCGCATAGCTCATAGTTGGAGATAATAACATTTTTCCTAGTGCTTGATTTTCGAATAATACATCCGTAATATTATGAATACCGCA
>JBIPMU010000021.1:0-9873 GCA_044377205.1 Chitinophagales bacterium
TACTGAGCTCGGTTTTATCTCTATTTGGTATAGAAAAATCGTGGACAAAAAAAGAGATTTTTGACACTGAAAATGCACGATACGATATTGATGCTCATACGCATTCATGCTCTAAGTGTGGATATACCATGAAATATTTTCAACGTGTGGATAAACTCGTAACGGTATGCGAGCAATGCAATAGCGATACACAAAATTTAGAGAAATTTAATTAGGGGGTTAGTTCCAATTTAATATAAAACACTTCTTCCAGCAAGTGTTGCTGGAAGAAGCATTATTAGAAAAAATTTATTCAATTTATTTAACAGAGGACTTTTAATTCATTCAATTTTGGACATTATTAGTCTTATCAATTTTTGAATACTGAGTAATTAAAATCTCATACAGAAGTATAAAAATAATTAATAAAACTCCAATTATCTTTTTGTAAATTGGAATTTCATTGAAATTTGTAAAATTAAGCACTATTAAATAATATACATATAGCTTTGACAGACCTATAATTATGCCCAAAATGATTTTTTTAATACTTAATTTCATATTTATATATTTTAACTTTTAACAAATTGTTTCCAAAAAATGAATGAGTTTTTGTGTGTTATAAGAATAGCTAACAGCTTTTTCTTATCATTTACACTTAGACTATTTTCTCTTTGTATAATTGCAATTTTTTCATCTGCAATTATACTAGATTCGAGGAAACTAATCTAAATTTTATTTTGCATTTAATTTTTTCAAAAAAGCATCCAATACTTCATAATCTGATGTTTTGAGCAACTCTTCATTATTTTTTCCTAATACCAAAAAGCTCATTCTTGTCATTATAATTTTCTTTGTTACCTACTGTTATAGCAATGTTGTACAAATAATCATGAACCAAAGGGATAAAATAAGTAGAGTCCGATTTTAAACAAATTGATTTATACTCTTGAAATCGGTCGTTGACGGGTCTACAAAAATTATTACAATGTCCAATAAGAAAATAGTTTATTGCTAATTTTTAATCAAAAGTATTGAAAATTTAAGCGGTGGAAATTAATAACATAAGCCAATAGGGCTTTCTACAATTATATTATGAAAAAAGGTCGGCACTTGCCGACCTTTGAAACGGGAAAGTATAATTAAAACCTACACACTTTTATTCCTATTTTTCAAATATATTATTACCATAACAATAAAAATAGGAATGGGGATTGTAAATGCTCCTCTTATATTTGATGATAGCTCATCGAATAGATTGTCTTGGTAAATACTAAATAATAAATATACTAGTACAGAAGTCAAATACAACAAAAAAGATACAATTAAGTATTGATTCAAGTTTTTCATGGCAATAAATTATCGATTGTTCCAGAATGTCTTCCTCCACAGCATCTGCTCATTGCTCCATAAACTGAAGCAGCGCCAGCTTCTCCAACTACAGCGCCTATTATGCTCCTACCCCTGCAGGCCCCCCAAAATGCTGCTGCAAAACTCCATTTAACACCTCCTACTGCGGCTCCAATAGCATCAAATTCTACTACTTTTTTCCAATTGACTTTTTGATCTGGTTCGTCTTTAAATGTAACATTAAGAACTATAGCTCCACGTCCAGAACCTCCAATATCGCTAGGCATCCAAAAATATGTTGAGTTTTTAGCTACTGCGAGCATACTTCGAACGGAATTATATTCAGTAATAGACAAAGAAGCATCAGTTTTGGCCATTGTTACTAATCCGTTTATTGATGATTCAACAGTTGCATAATTTGAACTTTCATTTAACAATTTAGTCAATAATACACTATATCCATCAATTTTTGCATTCCCAGTAAGAAGACTAGACTCAATCTGCGTAGCTGTTTGTGTATAACTATTTATCCTTTCAGATTGAGAAGTAAGTGAATAAAAATCAGAGAAAACAGCATGGTTGAGTTTTGATAAGTCATCAACAGCCTCATTAAAAAAGACATTTCGATTTTGACCTGAATAACTATTGTATAATGAGGTTAAAATATCATTGTGCTTTACTCCAATATCGTCAATTTGAGTTTCATTTAATTTTGGAAACAAGATTGAAGCAGTTTTTAGCGTAGATGTTGTATTCTTTTGAGTAGAAAAATTCTCTTTGGAACAAGAATAAATACCCATTGATAGTATTATCAGCCCTATCAAGCCTAAAATTAGTTTTTTCATTTTTTTCAATTTTTAAATATATAATAGCCTCGTCGGCACACCTTTTCATCTCACATTTTAAAATCAAAAATTCAATCTTCGTAGAAAATAAAACTTTTTTTGAATAAAGTATATTTTCTTTCAGTGCTGCGCATCACTTTTTTGTACTCTCGTATAGAATTTTGAAGTTTTGAGAATTGTTCTAAAAAGATTATAAAAGACAAATAGATTCTTTTCTCGTTTCATAGTACCTCGCTAGGCAAAAAAAGCAATCATACTCTATCTTTTTTTCTTTCTATAGACGCATCTCGTTTTTTTCCGAATTCGTTGGGACAAAGATATCTCAATCCCTAATTTTAAAAAACTAATTAACTTTTATTAACAAAACTATTTATAGACTATTGATTATCATTATTTTAGAGCATAATACGGCTGTCTAATTGAAATGGGACTTGTGAGCAAATTGGGAATACTATTTAGGAATATTTGGTATATGGTGTGATTTTAAATATGGATAAAATTTTAATCTAAATGAAATCCATAATATGATTTTGAGCTTTGGATCACCTCCCTTACTGTATATTAAAATGATGAATTGATAACTTTTAATCTTTTTAACAAATCATATTATTCTTTAATACTTCTATATAGGCAAAAATTATTAAATTTGCCAATTGATTCAATAATAAAACACGTTAAACATATATTATGCTAACAGCACTTACAAAATCTATCGCAAAGATTTTTGGAACGAAACAAGAAAAAGACATAAAAGCTATACAATATTTGGTAGACCAAATTCATGTAGAGTATGAAAAACTCAGTGTATTGACGAATGATGAATTAAGAAATAAAACATTGGAATTCAAAAAAAGAATTGCGGAATATGTATCCAATTTTGATGATTCTATTGCCACATTGCGAAACAAAATACATGAAGAAGAAAACAGCTTGGAAAAAGAAGCGTATCTCAATCAAATCGATGATTTGACAAAACAAAAAGACAAACATATTGAAGAAGTTTTGATGGATATTTTACCTGAAGCTTTTGCAGTGGTAAAAGATGCCGCTAGACGTTTCACTCAAAATGAATCGCTGGAAGTAACGGCAAATGATTTAGACAAAGAATTAGCACAAAAATACCCTCATATTCAACTCCAAGGCGACAAAGCAATTTATCAAAACAAATGGGATGCCGCAGGAAATGAAGTGCATTGGAATATGATTCACTATGATGTACAATTGATAGGAGGTATTGCATTGCATCAAGGAAAAATTTCGGAGATGGCTACGGGAGAAGGAAAAACATTGGTAGCTACATTACCCGTATACCTCAATGCCTTAACAGGACTTGGCGTACATCTTGTAACCGTAAATGATTATTTAGCACTTCGTGATAGCCAATGGAATGCACCATTATTCAACTTTTTGGGGCTTTCGGTAGCCTGTATCGATACTACAAAACCACATAGCGAAGAGCGTCAAAAAGCCTATGCTTCGGACATTACTTATGGAACCAATAATGAGTTTGGGTTTGACTACTTGAGAGACAACATGGTGGAATTCACCGAAGAATTGGTTCAGAAAAAATTGCATTTTGCAATTGTGGATGAAACCGACTCGGTTTTGATTGATGATGCGCGAACGCCTTTAATTATTTCAGGAAAAGTAGACCAAACGGATAAAGACGAAAAACAATTTTATGAGTTGAAGCCTCGTATTGCTAAAATTTTCGAAGCTCAAAAACAAATTGTTAACAAAATTTTCAATGATGCCAAAAATCAAATCAATTCTGGAGATACTTCGGATACAGGAGGTGGATTGGCTTTGTTGAGAGCGCATAGAGGTTTGCCAAAATATTCTCCTTTGATTCGTTTCTTGAGTGAAGATGGTAATCGTCAAGTATTACTCAAAACAGAAGGAAGGTATTTGCAAGACAATCAAAAAGAAATGCCAAAAGTAGATGCGGAATTGCTTTTTGTAATTGATGAAAAAAACAACTCGGTAACATTGACTGAGAAAGGGATAGAAATGATAACGGCTTCTGGTGAGGATACTGGATTTTTTGTAATTCCAGATTTAGGTACAGAAACAGGTCGTATCAATAAAATGGATATCAGTACAGAAGAAAAACTAAAGTTGAAGAGCGAATTGATGCAAAATTATCAAACCAAATCGGAGCGATTGCATGTAGTAACTCAACTTTTGAAAGCCTACACCATATTTGAAAAAGATATTCAATATGTGGTAATGGACAATAAAGTGAAAATTGTAGATGAAAATACTGGCCGTATTATGGATGGCCGAAGATATAGCGATGGATTGCACCAAGCTATTGAAGCCAAAGAAAATGTAAAAGTGGAAGCAAGTAGCCAAACGGTAGCAACCGTTACGCTTCAAAATTATTTCCGTATGTATCATAAATTGGCGGGTATGACAGGAACAGCCGAAACAGAAGCTTCGGAGTTTTGGGAAATATACAAATTGGATGTAATGACTATTCCAACAAATAAAAAAATCATTAGAAATGACCGTAATGATTTGATTTTCAAAACAAAAAGAGAAAAATATAATTCAATTATAGACCAGATTGTAGCTTGGCAAGAACTAGGAAGACCTGTATTGGTGGGTACAACTAATGTAGAGGTTTCCGAGTTATTAAGTCGTATGCTTACTTTGCGAAAAATTAAACATAATGTATTGAATGCGAAGTATCATGGACGTGAAGCGGAAATCGTAGCTGAAGCGGGAAAACATGGTGCAGTAACAATAGCTACCAACATGGCAGGAAGAGGTACGGATATTAAAATTTCGGAAGAAATCAAAGCTTTAGGAGGATTGGCTATTATAGGTTCAGAAAGACATGAAAGCCGTCGTATCGATCGTCAGTTGAGAGGAAGAAGTGGTCGTCAAGGAGATCCAGGAGAGAGTGTATTCTATGTATCATTGGAAGATGATTTGATGCGTATATTTGGTTCGGAGCGTATTTCAAAAATCATGGACTCTATGGGTTTGAAAGAAGGCGAGGTTATTGAACATAGTATGATTACAAAATCTATTGAGCGTGCGCAGAAAAAAGTAGAAGAGAATCACTTTGGAATGCGAAAAAGATTGCTCGAATACGATGATGTAATGAATGCACAACGTGAAGTAATATACAAAAAAAGAAGAAATGCCTTATTTGGCGAACGATTGAATATTGATATAGACAATGTAATTTTCAATGTAGTATCAGACATCGTGAGTTTCAATAAAAAATCAAATGATTTTGAGAATTTTAATTTGGAACTAATTCAATATTTTGGAATTCAAAGTCAAATAGAAGCAGAAGATTTTTCAACTGCAAAAACAGATGAAATTATAAACATTGTCTTTGATACTATTCTAGCATATCGCAAAGAAAAACAGCAACATATCGTTAAAAATATATTTCCAGCATTCAAAAATATAGCACAAAACCAACCCAATATCGTAAATGTAATCGTGCCAATTGCTTTTGACAAAACAGAGGTAAATGTCTTTTGCAAATTGAAAGATGCATTGGAATCAGATGGGACATCTATTATTAAAGACATGGAAAAATCAATGGTCTTAGAGACAATTGATGAACTTTGGACCAAACATTTAAGAGAAATGGACGAATTGAAACAATCCGTTCAAAATGCCGTTTGGGAACAAAAAGACCCCATTGTAATCTATAAGAAAGAAGCGTTTGAGTTATTTGCAAAAATGATTGAAAATAGCAATTTCATGTTGGCGCAAATGTTGGTAAAATACAACTTGAAAGATGAAAGTCAAAGTGGCTTTAAAGCTACAACACAAGAACTTCATACAAATTTCAATAATGTACAAACAAATGAACGCGACTTCGACAATTCGGAAGAGTATGGTGCAAACGAGAATGACCGAATTTCTCAACCCAAGAAAGAACCGATACGCATAGAGAATAGAATTGGAAGAAACGATCCTTGTCATTGTGGTAGTGAGAAAAAGTTTAAAAACTGCCACGGAAAAGAATCCTAATCAATTTTGTATAGTTTTATTTTGCAAATTCTATCTTACAAATATGTGATTTTAACTTATCATATATTCATACAAATCTTTATATTTAATCTAGCTATTTTAACTTAAAACCTCTAAAAACAAAGAAAAAAATTGCTAAAATAATTAAAACTATACCTACCGGAAACATCCATAAACCAATAAATATAGTACCTGAAAAACTAGCTAAATGGATTATGTTAGCAGTTATAGCAGCAAAAAGGAATTGAATCAAAAGCTTCACAACCCTTGTCATCATTAAAGAATTTCGATACTGTCTTTCTGCATTTTCCTCATTAATAGGATATGGAAAATTAAAATTTTGAGGCTTTTTATTTGTATAAGAAATAGCAAAATGCAAGAGCATTCCTATAATAGGAACATATAAAAGCATATGCTTTGGTCCCATACCATCGATTTTACCATTTAGATCTATGTGGGAAGGAATTATCTGTGGCAATCGTGCATAATAAATCCAAATAAATACCCAATGAAATCCCAAAACAGCGATGGCCAAAATTTCAAACAAAAGATCAAGCTTTGTCATTTTTAAATCAAGGATTGGTCTTTTTTCAATTGTATTATTTAGCATATTAAAAATTTTGAATACAAAAATAATTAGAACACAAAAAAGGAACCCAATTTCTTGGGTTCCTTCTCAGTTATTTAATTCTTTTGATTACAATTTCTCAAAACTGCGTTTCACAAACTCCGTCAACTCCTCCCCTTTCAAGAGATTCATCGAAAGCTTGGCAATATCCACCGCTTGTTTTATCATCGCTTTCTGTGCATCAGTATCTTGTGTTTCTACTATTTTTGTAGCCAATGGATGATTCTCATTCACTACCAATTGATACATATCCGGCATAGAACCCATCCCAAACATACCGCCACCACCAGATGCACTCATCTCCTTCATACGGCGCATAAATTCGGGCTGCGTAATCATAAATGGCGATGCATCGCTATCCATAGCTTCCAACTGCACCGTAAAACTTGCCTTAGGGACATTTTCTTCTATTGCTACTTTCAAGGTTTCTTTTTCTTTCTCCGACAATTTAGAAACCTGATTTTCTTCCTTACGAATAAGGGTGTCTATAGGTCCCGCATCCACTCTCGAAAACTGCATTTTGTCATTATCGCCTTCCAGTTTTTGAATCAAATGCGAAATAATGGGACTATCCAGCATTAAAACAATATATCCTTTTGCTTTTGCCGCTTCGATATAGCTATGTTGTGCGTCTTTTTCCGAAGCATAAAGTACTATCAATTTTTCGTCTTTATCTTTTTGCAGTGGCGCAATTTTTTCTTTCAATTCCTCCAATGTTAAATAGTCGCCATCCGTTGTTGGATATAATGCAAAGGCATTTGCTTTTTCATAAAATTTTGCCTCAGAAAGCATACCATATTCAATCACTATTTTGATATCATTCCATTTTTTGGCAAAATCTTCACGATTATCTTTGAATAAGGATTGTAATTTCTCCGCTACTTTTTTGGTAATATATTCCGAAATTTTCTTCACATTACTATCCGCTTGAAGATAACTTCTCGACACATTCAAAGGAATATCAGGACTGTCAATTACCCCTCTTAACATTGTCAAAAACTCTGGCACAATTCCCTCTACATTATCCGTTACATACACTTGATTTTGATACAATTGTATTTTATCTTTTTGAATCTGTAAATTCGGACTCAATTTAGGGAAATACAAAATCCCTGTTAAATTAAACGGAAAATCTACATTGAGGTGAATATGAAACAAAGGCTCTTCAAATTGCATAGGATATAATTCTCTATAGAATGCACTATAATCCTCATCTTTGAGTTCCGAAGGCTTTTTGGTCCAAGCCGGAGAAGGATTATTGATAATATTATCAATCTCTATTTCTTCGGGTTTTGCATCTTCCGCAGCACCTTCAGGCAATGGCAAATACTCTTTTTTCATGCCAAACTTGATAGGTATAGGCATAAATTTATTGTATTTGTTCAAAAGCTCTTTGATACGATAATCCTCCAAAAACTCCAAACTATCCTCCGCTATGTGGAGCACTATTTCGGTACCTCTTTCTGCTTTTTCACAAGCTTCTAGCGTATATTCGGGGCTACCATCACACGTCCAATGTGCGGCAGGAGAGTCGGTATAGCTTTTTGTATAAATCTCCACCATATGTGCCACCATAAATGCACTATAAAATCCCAAGCCAAAATGTCCGATAATACCTGAATCTTTTGCCGAATCTTTGTATTTCTCCAAAAATTCTTCTGCTCCCGAAAAAGCCACTTGATTGATATATTTCTCTACCTCTTCATGAGTCATGCCCAGTCCTTGATCAATGATATGCAACTTTTTCCCTTCTTTATCTATTTTAATTTCAATTTTTGGATTGCCATATTCTACCTGAGCTTGACCTATTTGTGTGAGATGTTTTAGTTTCAATGTAGCATCTGTTGCATTACTCACCAGCTCTCTTAGAAAAATTTCATGATCCGAATACAAAAATTTCTTAATCAACGGAAAGATATTCTCTACCTGTACATTAATTTTACCTTTATTCATACTATTTTATATTTTATTTATTTTACATTTTTCAAATTCTATACCAAACCCAAAAATCTGACAAAATGTCAAACCCACTTTAAAAAATTGATGAAGGTCCTATATATCATGTAACGAATTTTTGCTTTTTACAAAAGCATATACCTCTATTATATAATAGAAAAGATATGTGTACAAAAAGTTTAGTATTTTTTACTTCAATGCCTGCTCCAATTGTTTTTTTGCATTGCCACTAGGACGTTCCGCGCCCATTTTCCATATATTACCATTTCTATCAATGATTATATACGTAGGAATAGAACGAATATCATATAATTTAGTCATTTCGGAGTTAAAATCCCCTTTTGAATGAATATGAACCCCTGTAAGTTCTTTTTCTTTTACTATTTTTTTCCAAGCCGTTTCATCGCCATCTACCGATACGCATAAGAAAACAATATCTTTGCCATGCATTTGTTTTTCCAATTCTTTTGCGGCAGGAATTTCTCTTCTACATGGGCCACACCAGCTAGCCCAAACGTCCAAATAAACTATTTTACCTCTAAAATCCGAAAGAGAAACCATCTTCCCATTCATATCAGGAAAGCTAAATGAAGGCGCAATTGCACCTTTGGCATACTTTTTGACTTTCGTTTTAAGCTCTTGAATTTCTTTTTTATAGTCTTGATTTCTCAAGTCATTTGCGAATCTTTCTTCTAGCGTAGTTGCTTTTTCTATATTGAATTCGTATGCCAATACGTTGAAAATTTCCTTAGAAAGTGCGGCATCTTTTAAATCGCCTTTCAATCTTGTATCAATTAGGGACATTTGTATACTGTCATAATCTTTTGTGGTGTCTTTTTCGTATAAAGAACTAGTCCAAAATCCTATTAAATCACTCACCATATTGCTTCGTTCCAATTTTGCTAAAATAGTTTCTTTGTTTAGATCTATTTGATTTGTGAAATCATAATATGTGGCAGTAAGTTCAGGCTTTTTGTCCAACTTATTGTAATATTTATGATAGCTGGCATATTTTAGTTTATTACTAATTTTTTCAAATTCAAATATTTCGCTCAAATATTCTTTCAATCGATCGGATTGAATTTCTTTAAGATTTGCTTGTTTTTCTTTATA
>JBIPMU010000252.1:0-2808 GCA_044377205.1 Chitinophagales bacterium
CTTCTTTCACTTTGCGGGATTTCCTTTAATTACTTTATTTGATTCAATATTATTGACAACATTTGATGCCATACCTACAAGAACTTTTTCCCCGATTTTAATACCGTTTTTGATGCTAGAAGCGCCTCCAATATAACAATTTTCTCCTATTTCTACATTTCCAGCTATCAATACACTACCAGCTATCAAGCTATAATCACCAATTTTTGAATCATGATGAATTGAAGAATTAGATAAAATACATATATGATTTCCAATTTCAGCATTCGCAGAGACTACCACATTGGCCATGATTAAACAATTATAGCCTATTTTTGCATAGTTTGATATCTGGGCACTAGGATGAATTACCTTCGCAAATCTTGAAGGGTCTAGTTCAATTGAATTTATAATTTGAGGTCTTTTTAAAAAAGAGGTTGGACTTCCATGTACCAATAGAATCTTGGATTCCTTATCTATATTAAAAATATCTCGCGAGTATATTTTTATTCCAAATGACTCCTTGCCTATTTGTTCTTGGTCATCTGATACAAAACCTACACATTCGTATTGGTCTCCCAAACAATCTATGGCTTCTATTGCTGTGCCACTATATGGAAAAATCAATAAGGAAGTCTTCAAAAATACTAGTTTAAGCTTTTAAAGTATGCTGCTGTCCTCAAAATTCCTTCATCCAAATCTACTTTTGCTTTAAAACCTAGGACTTCTTCGGTTTTTGTTACACTGGGAATTCGCATTTCTATATCTGCACTTAATGCCGGTTTAAAAAGGATTTTAGAATCCGATTTTAATACTCTACACACTGTTTGAGCCAATCCAAGCGTAGTCATAATAGCACGTGCATTACCCAGATTAAAACTTTCTCCTATAGCTTTTGGATTTTCGATACAACGTATCAAACAATCTACAAAATCATCCACAAAACACCATGCTCTAATTTGAGATCCATCTCCATTGATATAAATATCTTCATTCCGCAATGCTTTTTTAATAAATATTTGCATAGCGCCTTCTCCTGTTTGACCCGGTCCATAGACATTGAAAGGACGAACTGTTACAGCAGGCAAATTATATTGTTTGTAATACGCATGTGCCAAATGTTCTCCGGCTAGTTTACTTACCGCATATACCCAACGAGCTTCTCCTGCCGATCCCGATACCGTGTTATCGGACTCTGTAGATTTATAAGCCATTGAACCAAAAATTTCTGAGGTAGAAAAATCAATAAAACGATCGGTCACTCCATTTTCTCTTGCCGCTTCAAGCGCATTGGATGTTCCTATCATATTCACACGCATCGTTCTTACTGGATCTTTTATCACCGTATCAATTCCTGCAATTCCCGCAGCATGAACTACTATATCGGCGCCTTTCATAGATTCTTTTAAAAAATCATAATCTAATACATCTCCTTTTATAACTTTTAGATTCTGATGATCTGCTACCTCACTCGTGCTCAATGTATCTCTATGAAAATTGTCGTATACTACAATTTTATTTGTTGCAATATAATGTTTGATAAGTGTATTGGCTATAAAACCGGCTCCACCTGTAATAAAAATTGTTTTTCCTTGAATCATAATGAATTAATTATTTTTGATATATATTGAATTTGAGATTTTGTTAGTTTTTCATACAATGGCAATGCGATTCCCTGATTGTATGCCGTATAAGCATTTCTATAATCCTGCTTATAATTTAAATTGTATTTTGATTTATAATACTTTTGTGCAGGGATACATTGTGCCCCATAATTAGATCCTATATTATTCTGTTTTAATTTGTCAATCACTCGTGCTTGATCCATACTCTCATCCAGCAAAACATGAAAGGTTTGCCAGCTATGATTTCTATCGCTTGGGACAAACGGAAGTGTTATTTTATCATTTTTAATTTCAGTAAAATATACCGCCGCCAATTCATTCTTGTATGCTAAAGTATCTTCGATTCGTTCAAATTGGCTTGAAGCCAATGCGGCTTGTATATCTGTTAATCGATAATTGAATCCAGCTTCTTCAAATACCATCTTCCCCTCTACCATTTCGATACCATGATTTCGAAGTTGTCTCAATTTAACTGATAAGGCTTGATCATTTGATGTAATAATACCTCCTTCACCCGAAGTAATTGATTTACGTGGATGTAAAGAAAAAGATCCTGCAATCCCAAAACTACCTACCTTTTGATTATTTTGATGAGCTCCTAGTGCACAGGCCGCATCTTCTATTACATATATATTATGTTTTTTAGCTAGCTCACATATTTCTATTATATTGCATGCTAGCCCAAATTCGTGGACAGGAATTATAGCTTTGGTCTTGCTCGTGATTTTTTGTTCTATCAGTGTTGAATTTATATTAAACGTAGCTAACTCTATATCCACAAAAATAGGAGTGGCTCCTACTAGTTCTACTACATTTGCTGTAGCTACATACGAAAATGCTGGCACAATAACCTCATCGCCTTCTCCAATACCCAAGGCTTTTAATACCATATGCATCGTAGCGGTTCCATTGCATACCGCAATAGCATGAGACGTATTTGCAAAAGTAGCAAATTGATGTTCTAATTGCATTACTTTCTGACCTTGTATCAACATACCTGAATTCAAAACATCTACAACATTCTGAATATCAGCTTCTCTAATATCGGGACTCGCTAATGGGATAAACATATGACTTTAATTAATACTATTTCTAATACCATGTACAATTTCAATTGCCTTTTTTGAGACTGCTATTGGGAAGCCGTTTCCTTCAAGAATAGCTTTATAACTATCGGTGTGTAGTTCTGTAAATCCATCTGAAA
>JBIPMU010000254.1:0-2802 GCA_044377205.1 Chitinophagales bacterium
AAAAGATTTGACCACAAATCTTGATAATCTAGCAATCGCTTGTAAATAAGATTTTATTTCACTCCCACTAACAAATTCTGAGCAACTTTATTAGATAAATTTAACAGCCTTCCTTCAATTTCCACAAGTATTGTGCGATCATAATCATCTAAATCTATCACTTTTATGATAGATCCTAATTGAAGTTTTAACTTATTTAAATGTAATAAAAACGCATCCGAAGAATCTAATACACCCAATATTTTCACAACCTTTTTCAACGGTATATCAGACAAAGGCACAAATGAATTTTCTTGTATTTTCCCTCTTTTATCTGGAATTGGATCGCCATGAGGATCATTTTTAGGAAAACCTAAAAATTTATCTAATTTATCAATTAAACTAATCGAATTGATGTGCTCTAATTCCTCGGCTATCTCGTGAATTTCATTCCAAGGAAATGCCAATTTATTTACTAAAAAACATTCCCAAAGTCTATGTTTACGCAATTGCATCAATGCTATTTCATTTCCTTTTGAAGTAAGTGAAGCACCTTTGTACAATTGATATTGAATTAAATCCTTTTCTGCTAATTTTTTGAGCATATCCGAAACGGAAGCAGCCTTATTTTGAATACTATGCGCTATACTATTGGTACTCACTGGATAGCCATTTTTCATCCCAATTTTCAAAATGGTTTTAAGGTAATTTTCTTCACTAATAGAAAGTTGCATTTTTTAATTTTTAGGCAAAGCTAAAAATTTTTCATAAGAACCTTCAAAAAATTCAAATCCATCATTTAAAATTCTCGATTTTTCAATTCGTTGTGAATTCAAGAAAATTTCACTAAAATCTCCCAATAAAAACTTGAAAATAAAAGAAGGAAATGGAATTAGAACAAAAGCTTTATTATGGAATTCAAAGTGTTTTTTGTAGAAATTTCTATATGTTAGAGTATTTGAAACGGCATTATAGACTCCAGTTTCTTTCTTTTCAATTAGAAATAAAAAAAAGCGGCTCAAATCCAAAGAAGAAATCCAAGAAAGATAGGCCTCCCCCCCATCAAAAACTTGTGCAAAACAAAATGGAGTGGTCATCATTAATTTTGGATAAGCACCCTCTTTATGGTCCAAAACAACACTGATTCTAATGATTGAAAAAGGGATTTTATCCAACGAAACCGCTCGTTCCCATTTGTCACATAATTGAGCCATAAACCCACTTCCTAATTTTGAATTTTCTGTTAAAATTTGATTTTTGGCATTTCCATAATATCCAATAGCTGAAGCTTGAATAAAATAATTTGTTTTTATCTTTCCATCATTGATTAATTTACACAAAAATTTAGTAGATAATATTCTACTATCCTCCAATTCTTTTTTGCGACTTTTTGTCCAAAATTTCTCAGCAATATTTGCCCCAGCTAAATTAATTACAGTTTCAAAATCAAAAGATTCATTACCATTATAGACTTCCTGAGAGGGCATCCAATAAAAGATATATTCGCCTACCTTATTCATTTGAGTAGAAAGAATATATACTTCATATCCATTTTCCTCCAGATGATTCTTTAAATTTCTCCCAACAAAGCCTGAACCTCCTGCTATTAATATTTTACCCATATCAGAATAATTTATTTTATTATAAACACACTATTTTTACAAATGTAACGAATTTTGTATCAAACATAACACACTAAATAAAATGAGAAGACGAAATGTGGATAAAAATTCGAAAATAAAATTAAAAATTGACCTCTATTAAAAAATAAAACACTATTTTTGCACCCGATTTTAAACAATTTTAATCCTAATAAAAAATAACTAGAATGTCTAATAGCGGTAAAATACAGCAAGTAATTGGTCCAGTAGTGGATGTTTATTTTGGCGAAGGCGCACAATTGCCAAAAATTTTGAACGCCCTTGAAATTACAAAAGGGAATGGTCAAAAAATTATCTTAGAAGTGCAACAACATCTTGGAGATAATAAGGTAAGAGCTATAGCAATGGACTCAACTGATGGACTTGTAAGAGGTATGCAAGTAACAGATACAGGTAGCCAAATTACAATGCCTGTTGGAAATGCTATTAGAGGAAGACTATTCAATGTAATAGGAGAGCCAATTGATGGCATCAAACAAGAGTTAACAAAAGAAGGTGGATATACTATTCATAATAAACCACCAAAATATGAAGAATTATCAACTTCATCTGAGGTTTTATTTACTGGTATCAAAGTTATCGATTTGATTGAGCCTTATGCAAAAGGTGGAAAAATTGGATTGTTTGGAGGTGCTGGAGTAGGTAAAACGGTATTGATCATGGAGTTGATTAATAATATTGCAAAAGCATACGAAGGTATGTCTGTATTTGCAGGTGTAGGAGAAAGAACACGTGAAGGAAATGACCTTTTAAGAGAGATGATTGAGTCAAACGTAATCAAATACGGAGAAGAATTCAAACATTCTATGGAAGAAGGCGGATGGGATTTGGACAAAGTAGATCCAAAAGCATTGGAAACCTCACAAGCTACATTGGTTTTCGGTCAAATGAACGAGCCTCCTGGAGCAAGAGCTAGAGTAGCATTGTCAGGATTGACTATTGCTGAGTATTTCCGTGATGGTGGACCAGACAAAGACAAAGGACAAGGAAAAGACATCTTATTCTTCGTAGATAATATCTTCCGTTTTACACAAGCGGGTTCAGAAGTATCGGCTCTTTTGGGTCGTATGCCTTCAGCGGTAGGTTATCAACCTACTTTGGCTACAGAGATGGGATTGATGCAAGAGCGTATTACGTCTACAAAGAAAGGCTCAATTACATC
>JBIPMU010000255.1:0-2800 GCA_044377205.1 Chitinophagales bacterium
TTACTCATTTCCCCTTTACCCAATTGTGGCGCTTGTTTTTGCTCTTGTTTATCGCCTTTAGCTTCTCCTTCTTGGTCTTTAGGGGTACCTTTTTCATCTTTATTATCACCCTTGCCTTTTTGATCTTCTTTTTTATCTTGGTTGGGATTTTGTTTATTATTTCCACCACCACCTTGATTTTGTTGCTTTTTCTTTGCCAGAGCCAAATTTATCTTGGTCTCCATATCTGAAGGATTTAGCTTCAGTGCATTTTCATAAGCTTTAATCGCCTCCTCGGTATTATTATTCCTATAGTGAGCGTTGCCCATATTATGGTAGGCTTTCGCCTTTAGTGCTTTATCATCATTTTTATCAATAGTATTTTGATATTGATCTAAACTCTCTTTATACTTTTTTTGTTCGTAGAGGGCATTCCCTAGATTGTACTGAGCCGCTTTATTATTTTTTACGGCAGATAAAGCCTTTCTATACTGAATCTCGGCTTCTTCGTATTTATTAGATTGATATTTGGAATTTCCGCTTCGCAAATACTTATTTCCTTGTTTTTTTATATCTTTATCTTGCGAAAAAACAGTAAAAGGCAATAAAACAATAACTAAAAGTAATGCCATATTTTTTGAACCAAAACCTGTATTGGGAATCATAAATTCTATAAAAATTAAACATAACACAATCAATAAAAACCAATAAAAATAGCTATTATAAGATGAAAAATCAAATTCTTCAAACTCTTTTCCTTCCATTTTTGAAATTTCTGCTAATACATCTTCTACAATATCAGTTTGTTTTCCCAATTGAAAAAAAGCACCGTTACCAATCGATGCAAGATTTTCAAGCATTTTTCGGTTAAATGCCGTTTTTACTATTTCGCCATTTGCATCGCGTTTAAAGTCATTTCCCATAGGAATAGGTGCACCTGCTTCTTCTCCTACACCTATAGAGAATACTTTCACGCCAGCCTTTTTTGCATTTTCAATAGCACTTTCGGCTTCTCCTTCATTATCTTCTCCATCAGTCAATATTATTATAGCCTTGTGTTTGATATCTTTAGCACCCAACGTATTCATAGATAAATTTACTGCTTCACCAATAGACGTTCCCTGTGTAGGAATCGAACTCGTCTCTATCAATAGAAGCGACATTTTAATAGCGCTATAATCAATCGTCAAAGGTACTTGAGTATAGGCATTTCCCGCAAAAATTACAAGTCCCACTCGATTTTGGTTCATTTTATCCAGCAATTTGCTTACAAATAATTTTGCTCGCTCCAGTCTATTGGGCTGAATATCTTGTGCCAGCATACTATTAGACACATCCAAAAGTATCATGAGTTCAACTCCTTTGCCTTTCACTTTTTCCTTTTGGACTCCTACGCGTGGGTTGGACAATCCTAAAATTAGGAATACAAATGCCCCTAAATACAGAACGACCTTGATTTTTTTAATCAGATCATTTGATTTTGGGAAGATAATTTTTGAAATCTGGGGTTCAAAATACTGTTTCAAGGTCTTTTTGGACCATGAAAAATACCAAATAGCTATTGCTACTAAGGGAATTAACCCAAAAAATAAATATAGAAAATGGGCATGCTGAAAATTTTGCATAATACTTATTTTTATATTTCAATTTTTATCCTGCAAAATTGCACAAATTATCTTAAAAAATATAATAAGATTTTTTAAAAAAGCGGGCTATATTATCTAAATATAAGAAATTCCTTCGGGGAAAGGGGTATTTAATAATTCTTCTAAAATGGGTAATGAGTTTTTATTTTCATAAATATCCAATTGCTCCGAATGTAAAATCACAATCCTATGATGTTGTAATTGATTGAAATACTGAATATAATTATGATGAATTTGCTCCAAGTACAATGCATCTATGCTTTGTTCATATACTCTACCTCGCTTAGCTATATTTTTCAATACTTTTTCTATTGATAATTGAACATAAATAGTCAAATCTGGTTTTGGAATTTGTGAAAACATGATATCAAAGAGCTTTCGGTAAAGCATCATTTCATCCCCTTTCAGATTGATTGATGCAAAAACCAAGGATTTATAAAACACAAAATCACTAATAATCTTTTCTTGAAATAAATCATTCTTAATCGAAATATCTTTTAATTGATGATACCTCGATGCTAAAAATGATAATTCTGCAGGAAATGAATATTTATCTTTATCTTGATAAAAGGATTCTAGAAAAGGATTATCTTCAAACTCTTCAAGAAGAAGGCGAGTATGCAGTTGGGATGCAATCGCTTTGGCAAACGTAGTTTTGCCCGCTCCAATTACACCTTCAAATGCTATATAATTATACAAATTATCTTATTTATTAGGGGTTATCTTACTTCGTATGTTTCGCCTTCTATCGCCAGCAAGGTATTATCAAAATAATGCTTAGTTTCTGAAAGCAATAGCGATAAATCCGTGTATCGAGATGAATAATGGCCTATCATCAATTTATGCACTTGTGCTTTTTGGGCTATAGTAGCAGCATCTTTTGTGGTACTATGTTTTGTAAATTCAGCTCGTTCCATTTCTTTTTCCAGAAACGTAGCTTCATGATACAACATATCTACTCCTTTCACTATAGGTATAATGGGTTCATAATACTGTGTATCGCTACAGTATGCAAATGTTTTGGGCTTTTGTGGCGCCATTGTAAGTTCTATATTTGAAATAACTTGGCCATTTTGAAGAATTAAATCATCCCCATTTTTTATCCCGGAAATTTTTTCAATTGGAATTTGATATTCTTCTATTTTTTCCTTTATAATATTACTTTTTTTAGGTTG
>JBIPMU010000256.1:0-2795 GCA_044377205.1 Chitinophagales bacterium
AGATAATATTAATTAGCCAATTATCAATAAGTCAAATTGTCAATTATACATTAAATTTAAGGTTTTGGATATTTTTTTTGAATATTATGAATTAATTCTTCTAATCCATTAAGTTTCAATTCGTACACCAATTTAAGTTGCTCGCCTAAAGTTCCAGCAGGAAATCCTTTGTTTTTGTACCAAACAATATACTGTTCGGGCAAGTTGATAAGATAACGGCCTTTAAATTTCCCATAAGGCATTATCGTGTATGCGAGTTTGATGAGTTGGTCTTGGTTGGTCATTGGTTTTTGAGAAAATAGAGTATAGAATATAGATGTTTGCTTTATTATCTGACTATAAAATTATATCCAATTAAAAACAACATCTTTTTCAATATCGGGATGCAAACTTAATAAGACTGGACAAGTCATTGCTGCTCTTTCAAGAATTGTTTTATTTTTTTCAGAAGTTTCGATGGACATATTTAGAATAACTTTAATTTTTGCAATTTTACGAGGTTCGGATTGCATTATTTTAGTAATAGAAACTGTTGAATCTTTTAAATCAACATTCAAATCTTTAGATTTTATTCCCATTATTGAAACCATACAACTACCTAACGCTGTAGCTACTAAATCAGTTGGAGAAAACGCTTCTCCTTTTCCATGATTATCCGTTGGAGCATCGGTTATTATTTGTGTGCCTGATTGCAAATGAATACAAACTGTTCTTAAATCACCTACATATGTAATATTTGACGTTGCCATTATTGCGCTTGTTTTATAGTTAAATCTGAATTATAATACATCATATAAACGTCAGTATTTGTGTTGTTTATATAATTAAATTGACTTTCAATTTGTTCAGAAATTTGTGTTTCAGCAGATTTGATAAATCCGTCTTCCTGACACATTCTTAAAATAGCATCAAAAGTCACATCAAAACCTCGAGTTGCGTATTGATTGGGTTGTACTTTATTATCTTTTTTATACGCTTTTGCAAAAATTAACGCCTCTGATGATTCATTCTCACGAATAGCGGAAGGATACAACATTTGCAATGCAGCTAAATTTTTGGAAGGAATTTCTTCAAAATCTAAAGCATCATTTCTTTCTATAACCACCAGTTGAATATCAAATTCTTTTTTAAGTTTTAATAAATTATTTACTACAGAAAGTACTTGAATAATTTTATCTGAATCTAAAATCACAAAGTTCTTTTTCCCTTTTTGTAAATTAGATTTTAAAATCGCATAATCAAAAATACCTTTTTCATTAAAATAAAATGATTTCACTTCTGGATAATTAGAAGAAAAATAAGTACTTAATTTTGATTTTGTAGTAGAATGAATAGCAAAAATAGCGTCCGATTTTGATTTCAAATACGCCATTAATTTCTCCTTTTGAATGGTTTCATTAGGCATTGCATAAAAAACGTTAGCGCCACCAACCCCAACATCATTAGTTAATGGAGAAATAACGGCTGTTTTTTTATCAACTAATTGTCCTGCAAGCTCTACAAATGAATTGGTAAAAGGACCAATTACCACATCGACATTAGAAAAATTATTGTTTTTTATAATTATAGCCACGTTTGAAGAATATTTTGAAGATTCCGCATCATACACTTTTGCATTAATTGGCAATCCCAATACTTTAGCTGAATCAATAGCTTTAAGTGCTCCTGCATAAAAATCAAGTGTTATATTTAAAAATTTATCTGTTTTTAAATATTCGATTTTTGTTTTAGAAGAATCTTTTTCAATTCTATTAATATTAAAAGGCATCAATAAAACTAAATTTCTTTCTTTAGTTTTATTAACGGTTTCTAATAAATTTACTTTTTCTTTCTTTAAAATTATTGAATCTTTCTTTACAACTAAATTACTCCTTTTTGGTAGAACCAATAATGTGCCCTCAATTAAACCCTCTTTTGCTGATGGATTTTTAGCAATAATGTCTTCTACAGAAACATTAAATTTTTTCGAAATACTATACAGCGTTTCTTTAGCTTCTACTTCATAAGAAATCACGTTCTCAGAAGATACAATATTTTTTACTGATTTCGGCAAAGTTAAAACGACTCCTTTTTTCAATCGAATTTCCGTTCCAATTTCAAACTCTGTTCCCATTTCTGGATTTAGTTTTTCCAACTCTTCAATAGAAATTCCATGTTTTTTTGATACAGAATATTTAGTATCTTTAGGTTGAATAATATACTTGTTTGGAGTTGATGAGCCTATTATTGCTGCTTTTGGAATGGTGAGGACACTATTTTCTTGAACGCCGTTTTTAACTTCTGGATTGGCTTTTAGAATGTCTTCTGAAGAAATGTTGTATTTTTTTGAAATACTATATAAAGTTTCACCCTTTAAAACGGTGTGTTTGGTTTGAGCATAATTTAGTATACTTACCAAAAATAAAATCAATATATAATATGCTTTTTTCATATAGGTTGGTTTATATTTTATGTCGAAGCAATTTCAATGCCAAGAAGAATAATGATAAAATTAATTTCAATATTACGTTTCAAAAATAAGCATTATAAATTCAATTACAACATTTCAAAATAAAAAAAGCAATGTCAAATTTTAGTAAAATATTGACATTGCCATAGTGTTAGATATTGTTATTTCTTTCTTATTCCCATTCAATAGTTGCAGGTGGTTTCGAACTAATATCGTATACTACACGATTCACACCACGAACATTATTGATAATTTCATTTGATATTTTCATTAAAAACTCATACGGTAAATGCACCCAGTCAGCTGTCATTCCGTCTGTAGATTCTACAGCTCGTAACGCCACAAC
>JBIPMU010000257.1:0-2792 GCA_044377205.1 Chitinophagales bacterium
AAGGCGCTATCTACAATGAGAATGGATTGGATGTAAAAGCAGTATTTGCTCATAGAAAAGCTACAGGCTCTATATTGAACTTCCCTGGCGCTAAAAATATAGATAAAAGTGGGGATGCATTGGAATTGGAATGTGATATTTTGATTCCTGCTGCTTTGGAAAATCAAATTACCGTAGCTAATATGGCTAATATTAAAGCTAAAGTAATTGGAGAGGCAGCAAATGGGCCTGTTACAGCACAAGCCTCAGACTATTTGTATGGGAAGGGTGTAATGATTATCCCAGATATTTTCTTGAATGCTGGTGGCGTTACCGTTTCATATTTTGAGTGGTTGAAAAATTTATCTCACGTACGATTTGGTAGACTTCAGAAGAAACATGAAGAAGAGCATTTTGAATATTTAGGTCAATTACTTGAAAAGATGACTGGTAAGAAAATAGAAGAAAAAGAAAAACAAATGCTTGCTAAAGGAGCCGATGAAATTGATTTAGTAAATTCTGGCTTGTCTGAAACTATGAATAAAGCCTATGAAGGCATAAGAAATGTTTGGATCAATGCAAATTGTGAATATGACATGAGAACTGCTGCTTTTGTGTTGGCTATCTCTAAAGTAGGAAGCGATTATAAAGCGATGGGTATTTGGCCATAAACTTAAAATCAATTCTTTATAGATCAAAAAAATCCCAAAACAAATGTTTTGGGATTTTTAATTAAAACAAAATCTTTTTTATTCCTTCTACTGCGGTAGATTCTATTTTTATAAAATCATTTGGGACATTATATTCCCCACAATGAGGATCAATAATATATTTCAATTTTGCTTTATGGGCATAATGAATAAGTCCTGCGGCAGGATAAACCTGTAATGAAGTACCAATTACTATAAGCACATCCGCTATTGCTAACTTTTCTATTGCAAATGAAATAAGTGGAACATCTTCACCAAACCAAACAATATCTGGACGCAATTGACATCCATCTTCAGCCAAATCTCCAATATGAAGATCTTCAAGCCACTTATAAACTAAATTTTGATTTTTTTCACTTCTAACTTTTCGCAATTCACCATGCAAAGGAAATACTAGAGAGCTTCCAGCACGAACATGAAGATCATCCACATTTTGAGTTATTACTATAACTTCATGCTGTTTTTCCCAATTCGCTATTTGAATATGAGCATTATTGGGTTCGACTTCAAAGAGCTGCGCTCTTCGTTTATTATAAAAAGTTAAAACTAATTCTGGATTTTTATACCAACCCGAGATAGAAGCTACATCCTTAATATCATGATTCTCCCAAAGTCCATTTTGATCTCGAAACGTAGAAATACCAGACTCTGCGCTTATTCCTGCTCCTGTTAAAACTACTATATTCATCATCCTATATTTTTAACACTTTCTCTTGCTTTTAAAGCTGGGAAAATGCTTGCAAAAAAAGAAATACAAACCAATAACAATAAAATAAGGACTATATCTTCATATTTCACAACTATAGGATAATCAGGAATTACAAATGTACCATTTCCTGGCATTTTTACTATACCAAACTGCTTTTGAACAAAACAAATAGAAAGACCTAAAAACATGCCCATAAAACCTCCTAAAAGTCCCTGAATAGTTCCAATGCATATGTATAATTTCTGAATATCTTTAGAAGAAAAACCTATGTTTCTTAAGATTATTAGATCATTATTTTTTTCTATAACATGCATAGACAAGGATCCTATAAAATTCAATGATAAAATCACCAAAATAAAACTCATTATGAGAAATGTAATTAATTTCTCAATTTTTGTAATTCTATATAATGTTTCATTACTTTCAAGTCTATCTACAATTTTTAAATTAGTTGGCAAAATGTCTTGAATTTGATTTCTTAATTGATTTATTCGTTCTAGATTTTTAGCTTTAACTTCAACACTAGTTACAACATGTTCTTCTTTATTATTAATATATTGAACAAAAGCCAGAGAAGCAATAACATATTTTTCATCAAATTCTTGATAAATACTAAATACAGAACGAGGAGTGAGATACGAAATCTCAAAAGCATTATTAACCCCAAATCCTATACTTGAATTTACCTTTGGTGCATATACAGATAATGATTCAAAATTATCATGATAATTTATATTTAATTTATCATTTAATGCAATTCCTATCAATGAATAACTTGAAGAAGCATCTTCCAACTTACGATCTCCATGAATTATATATTTCGCTACGTTATTTGTTTTAAAATAATTTGAATCCACTCCTTTCAACACCCCTACAGATTCTTTATCTAAATACTTAAAATATGCTTTAGATTCATATATTTTCGAAAAAGAAGCCAATCCATCTATTTGAGATAGCTTTTTTGTAAAATTTTCATCCAAATTAAAATCTTTATTGTGCTTTGGTATGATCTTTAAATGAGGTTGAAAACTTTCATAGAGTGATACGGCAATATCTTCAAAACCATTAAAAACAGACAATACTATTATCAAAGCCGCTGCACCTATCCCCATAGCAAACATAGTTATCAAACTAAGTAAATTAATGGATTGTTGCCCTTTTTTCAAAAAAAGATATTTAAAAGCTACATAAAACAAAGTCTTAATATTCAATTATAGTAATTTAGATGACGAATATATTTCAATTAAAACAAATAGATCTAAAAAACTACCTGTAAACAAAAAAGCCCCTAAGATTTCTCTTAGGGGCTTTTTAATCAGAATTAATCTAATCTATGGATTACTTAGATACTGTGAATTTCGCAGCACTTTGTGTCTCGCCATTAGTTAATTGTA
>JBIPMU010000258.1:0-2783 GCA_044377205.1 Chitinophagales bacterium
TTCCTTTCAAAATTCTATCGACAATTTACCCATGAGATTCAATTCATTATCCTTATATTTGCCCCAGAATTAACCAAAGACGTTTTACGTCAAAACACTTTCAAAATCAAATAGATAGCATGATAAATATCGATACCATACAGTCCACTGGAGAACAAGATACTCGTTCAGGATTTGGCGTAGCCATGAGTCAATTAGCGGATGAAAATCCAGCAGTAGTAGCACTTTGTGCCGATTTGACGGATTCCCTTAAATTGGGCGACTTTAAGAAAAAAGTACCCAATCGTTTTATCCAATGCGGAATCGCTGAAGCCAATATGATAGGTTTGGCTTCAGGATTGGCGATAGGTGGTAAAATTCCTTATGCTACCTCATTTGCCAATTTTGTGACAGGCAGAGTTTATGACCAAATAAGACAATCTGTGGCTTATTCCAATAAAAATGTAAAAATATGTGCATCGCACGCAGGACTTACATTGGGCGAAGACGGTGCTACTCATCAAATTTTGGAAGATATTGGGTTGATGCAAATGCTTCCTAATATGACAGTAATTAATACGTGCGATTATAATCAAACCCTTTTGGCTACAAAAGCAATTGCGGAGTACGATGGCCCCGTTTATTTACGATTTGGAAGACCCAAAGTACCTATTTTCACTTCATTGGAGATTCCTTTTGAAATAGGAAAAGTACAAAAAATATGCGATGGAACCGATATTACCATTCTGGCAACAGGACACTTGGTTTGGGAAGCGGTAGTAGCTGCCAAAAGACTAAAAGCAGAAGGTATTTCAGCCGAAATATTGAATATTCATACCATTAAGCCTTTGGATAGCGAAGGCATCCTGAACAGCTTAGCTAAAACAAAAAAAGTAATCGTAGCTGAAGAACATCAAAAATTAGGTGGGCTAGGCAGTACGGTAGCCTTACTTTTATCTGAAAAAATGCCTACACCAATGGGTTTTGTATCGGTAAATGATAGTTTTGGAGAAAGTGGAACGCCAGCACAGTTGATGAAAAAATATGGCTTGGATAGCGAAAATATCTATTTGAAAGCCAAATCTATGCTTTAAGATGATGCTGATAGACACCCACAGTCATTGTTATATCGATTCGATGATTTCGACGAAACCACAATGGCTCAAAAACATAGCAGAAAAAAAAGTACAACATATATTATTGCCAAATATAGATAAAGAGTCCATCCCTTTTTTGGAAGCTTTGGTAGATGAAAATCCACAACTTTTTGTACCGATGATGGGGCTTCATCCTTGTGATATAAAAGAGAGCTATAAGTCCGACTTGGAATGGATACAAGCTCATTATCAAAAAAATCCGAATCGATACTATGGTATTGGGGAAATAGGACTTGATTATCATTGGGACACTACTTTTCAAAAAGAACAAATTTGGGCTTTTGAAGCGCAATTGGAATGGGCGATTGCAGAAAACAAAGCCGTTTCAATACATTCACGAAAAGCCAATCATGATACGATTCCTATTATTTCAAAATATGCAAAAAAAGGATTGAAAGGCGTTATGCATTGTTTTTCAGGCTCAATTCAAGAAGCCGAAAAAATAATTGAAGTAGGTTTTTTCTTGGGAATAGGAGGTGTTGTTACCTATCCAAAAGCAGGATTGGCGGAAATATTGCCTAATATACCTATCGAAAAATTGGTATTAGAAACCGATGCGCCATTCTTACCGCCTATACCACACAGAGGCAAACAAAACGAAAGTAGCTATCTGTTTCATATTGCCGAGAAATTATCCGATATTTATCAAATGTCCTATGAAAATGTAGCTACTATAACGAGTCAAAATGCTATAAACATATACAATCTATCTAATTTACCTAAAAATTGAATCCAATGAATCCATTTAAATCCGTAATCTATTACATGTGGTTTTTGGCAGTAGTGCTAGTTTTTACTTTTAGTTTATACCAAATGGCTCGCTTTGGTTTTGCATCCAAAGGATTAATTAGTTTTATCTGTGGTATTTTGGGCTTAGTTTTTTTAAAACAATACAAAAAAAAGAAATAAAATTTAAGTTATACCTATTGAGAATAAATGTTAAACTTACTAAATTTTTTAAAAATATTATTTCAAGTAACTTATATTATTTATCTTTACATAAAATTAAGCTCTATAGATTATGAATAGAAATGAAGAATTAGGGAAAAAACTAATGTTTTTTAGAAAGAAAAAGTTAATGATGACTCAAACGGAGCTTTCTGAGAAAATAAAAATTGCTCAAGAATATATTTCTAAAGCAGAAAGAGGAAAACAAAATCCAGAAAATATTATAAATAAAATTGTAACTGTTTTTAATATTCCTATTGAGGAAATTGAAGAAATTGAACTTGAGAAAGTATTTAATTATTATGGTCATATCGATAATAATTATGGAACTCAAAACAACTATTATAAAAATGATGAAATATCCTTGAATGATATTAAAAAATCATTAGTTGAAATAGTTAAAAATGTGGATTATCTTCTTAAACAAGACATAATAAAAACTGTAAAACTATAATCTTTATTATTCTTGACTATTCTAATTTACTAATTTATTAGTATAACCAACGTAATCCTACTTGTGCATTGATTCCATATGATGGATAACCAATTATTCGGTTTACATTTGTGTTCAAACAATTGTTTACTTGTCCAAAAAGGAATATACTGTTTTTGAAGCCATACTCGGTTCCAATATTGAGATCTAATTGGATTGGAGAGCTCACTTCAACGCCTTTGATTATTGATTTTACTCCACTTACC
>JBIPMU010000259.1:0-2776 GCA_044377205.1 Chitinophagales bacterium
CGTACGATTGGCATTTGCCGTAGCTGCTTTTTTAGAACCCGAAATATTGGTAATTGACGAGGTTCTTGCCGTAGGCGACGCCGAATTTCAAAAAAAGGCAATTGGCAAAATGCAAGACATTTCAAGACAACACGGAAGAACGGTTTTGTTTGTGAGTCATAATATGGCGGCGGTAAAGAGTTTATGTACAAGAGGGATTGTGTTGGAAAATGGGAAGGTTGTGTTTAGTGGAAATGTTGAAGAATCAGTGGGTTTTTACCTCCAAGATAGTCAAAAAAATCAAGGATTACTCAAAAATAGAACTGATCGTAGCGGAAATCAAAGAATAAAATTTAATAGTATTGAAATTATTAATTCAAAAGGATTGTCAGTTGCACAAGTATTTGTAGGTGAAAATATTCAGATAAATATATCATTTGAAATTTTTTCGCAAATACAATGGGAAAAATTTATTTTGAGTGTAATTGTTTATGATATTTATGAAAACATTATCTGCGCTTTTCCTTCTGACGAAATGGGCTATAATTTTAATGAACATATAAATAATTGTTTTTGTTTAAATATCCCCTTTTTAGGGGTTAGACCAAATATTTATACAATAGCATTATATAGTTTTTGTGGAAGTACTCAAACAAGCGATGCTGTTGATATTATTAAAAATGCTTTTTCGTTTGAAGTTTTATCAGACGATATATATAAGTCAGGAAAAGGTATAAGAAATATGAATTGTGGATTTATTAAAGCAAATTATGATAACGAAAATTTTAAGTAAGTTCAAGAAATTTTTAGGTCTATTCGAAGTTAAAGCTAAAAAGCAAAAAACTTTTAGTAAGTATAAAATTGGAAATGTTAAACATCACAATACTATTATTGATGGATTGATTCCGCAAATGGTTAAAATTGGAGATGATTTTATTTCTGCTCCAGGTTCAATGATTTTAGCCCATGATGCATCACTTTTTAATCACATAGGTTGTCACAGAATTGAAAAAACAATTATTGGGAATAAGGTTTTTTTAGGAGCAAATGCCATAATTATGCCTGGCGTGACTGTTGGTGATGGCGCCATTATTGGCTCTGGCTCGATAGTAACAAAAGACGTACCCAGTTTTACTGTGGTAGCAGGAAATCCTGCCAAAATTATAAGTACAGTTCAAGAATATATTACAAAATGCGAAGCGAAAAATATTTTGTTTAAAACACCTGAACATTTAAATAAAATTTATAAAGGTGAAAAGATAACACCTGAGGATAGAGATTTATTTCAAGATTTGTATTTAAAGTATTGTTCTCAAAATGGAAAATAAAACAAATGTATTAGTTTTAGGCATTGGACAATCCAATTTTCTTAATGCGTTGTACGGTGAAATTTTAAAAAGAGATAACACCTTTAATTTTAGTATTGATGTTTTAGCGCATTTGCCTAATGACAATCATAATGAAACTAATACGGTTTTTACAGAAAGTTTAAATTTTGACAAGCATTTAAGTGAAATATCTTGGTGGAAGAAAAACTGGATTTTTTGCAAAGCAATCGTGCGAGTTTTTTTTTTAGAAATCTTCTTTTTTGAACTAAGTCAAAAAAAATCAGTTTTAAAAGCCTTGCGTTTTTGTAAGCGACTTGCTTTAAAAGAATACATCTACAAAAACTATATTTCAACAGGAAGTTTTGATGTATTGCATTTTCATTTTTGCACCAGAAGCAATTTAGAATATTTGCATTTTGTAAAAAAAGAAGTCAAAGTAATATGCAGCTTCTGGGGTTCTGATCTCTGGCGGGTAAGCAACATTCGAGATAACTTTTATGTTTCTAAAGCTTTAAATAATGCAGATGTAATCACCGTACAAACACCAGAAATGGCACTAGCATTAAAAGCAAAATATGGCAACCATTTAAGTAATAAAGTAAAAGATTTACGATTTACGATAAGTGTAGCAAATTATGAAGCCATTAATTTCTTCCGGAATAACGTTCAAGCTTTGGAAGAGTTTAAACTGAAATATCAATTGGTTGAAGGGAAATTAATCATTCAATTGGGGCATAATGCTTTTCAAGAAAACAATCATCTTAAAATGATTGAGGCTTTAAGATCCTTGCCAAAAAGCTATAAAAACAAAATGATATTCATATTACATTTGAGCTATGGTAGAAAAGTTCAATATTTAGCAGATATAAAGAATGCGGTAATAGAATCACCAGATTTAGAGTTCAGAATTCTAGATGAATTTATGAATCCTATCGAAATTTCAAAGTTACGTCTGGTAACTGATATAATGATTCATGCACCAATAAGCGATGCTTTAAGTGGGACAATGACTGAGGTTTTATATGCTGGAAATACAGTAATTGCCGGTGGATGGTTGCCGTTTGGTATTTTACGGCGAAACGAAATTCAGTTTGAAGAGTTTGAAGAGTTTGAAAATTTAGTTCCTAAGTTAATCCAAACTATAGAGAAAATAGAATTGAATTTTGATAAAAAAATAGGAAACAAAAAACACATTGAAAGTTTTTTGTTTCCTAATAGAACATCTGCGGATTGGATTGAATTGTTAAAAAATTTGAATAATGAATAATCCCTTGTTCTCAATTCTCGTCGCTAACTACAATAACGGCCATTTTTTTAAAGATTGCTATGAAAGTATTATTGGTCAGACGTATTCAAATTGGGAATGTATAATCGTTGATGATGCCTCTTCAGACAATTCTGTACAACAGATAAAAGATATTATTGGAGCGGATACTCGGTTTAAAATTTATGAAAATGAAGAAAATAAG
>JBIPMU010000260.1:0-2772 GCA_044377205.1 Chitinophagales bacterium
TAAATATTTCTAAACACATTTTGAAGATGCGCGCTTTCTTCTTTTATTTTTTCCAAAAATAATTTTTGAATTTCCAAATGCTTAAAAGCTATATCATTATGAGTATTTTGCTCCATTTCATTTTTACAAAATTCAATAATTTGTTTGCTTAGTTTCTCAAGATTTGTAATACGGACAAGTTTAATTGTATCACCTACCTCTTTTTTGAAATGATCGCCATAATTAGAGATTTTTACATGCTCATTTTTTGTACCCCAATTAGCTAAAAGTTCGTCTTGATATTGATAGCAATATTTGATAGTAAACTGAGAAATATCAGTATCTACATGTGTGGCATAATATTTAAAAGGTAATACATTGCCTGCCAAATAATTGGCTTTTATAAGATTAAATACTTTCTCACAAACTTCAGATTCAAACGCATAGTCTTCAAGTTCATTTTCAAAAACATATTGAAGTACAAAAATTTTACTCTCAGTATCAAATGGATTTTCAGAATCAGAAAACACTTTATCCCCATATTCTATTAGCACTCTACAGAGTTCGATCTCCGTCATGATGAGTTTAGAAGGATATTTGGATAAATTTTTAACATCTTGTTCTTTGGAAATATCTTCGTAGATATCCATTTCCTCAATCGATGGAATTTCCTCTTTTGCTTTCAATCTTTTCTCATCGGCTATTTTGCCTACTATCATCTTTTGTGTTTCGCGCGCCAACAATTCCTCTTCTATGCCCATAAGCATGGCGCATTCCTTGAGATAATAACTTCGCTTGATATTATCTTTTACCAGACTAATAGTTTTGATGATTTCTCGCACCAATTCCGCTTTTTTGACAGGGTCATTCCCTGCTTCTTCTTTGAACAAATATGCCTTAAAGGTAACGATATCTTTGGCATTTTCAATTATATATTCCTTGAGCTTTTCGCCGCCAAATTCATTGACATACGAATCGGGATCATGCGATTTAGGTAGCAATACTATCTTTAGATTTAAGCCATTTTCTATTCCAATTTCAATTCCACGCAGTGCCGCTTTGATACCTGCCGAATCGCCATCGTATAGAATAGTAAGATTTTCAGTAAATCGTCTTATGAGTCGCACTTGATCTTGTGTAAGCGATGTTCCAGATGAAGCTACTACATTGTGAATATTGGCTTGATAAAGGGAAATCACATCCATATAGCCTTCTACCAAAATACAATAATTCTCTTTTGGGATTGCATTTTTGGCGGTATAAAGTCCAAATAAGACTCTACTTTTGTTATAAACTTCGTTTTCGGGACTATTTAGATATTTGGCGGTCTTATCTTCTTTTTTCAAAGTTCTGGCTCCAAATCCTATGACACGCCCCGAAGTATTTTGTATGGGGAACGTAATTCTGCCTTTAAAAAAATCGCGAAGGCCGCCTTGTTCATTTTCTTTAGACAGCCCTAATTTTACTAAAAACTCTTTGTTGTATCCATTTTTAAGCGCTTCATTGGAGAAATATTCCCAATCATTGATGCAATAACCCAATCGAAAGGCTTGAATAGTTTCTTGTGAAAGTCCACGCTCTTTGAAATAAGAAAGTCCTATCATTTTGCCTTCTTCATGTTCGTGCAGATTGGCTTCAAAATGCTTGCAGGCATATTCGTTGATAATCATAAGAGACTCACGGGTGGTATTGAGGACGATTTCCTCTTTGGTTTGTTCGGTCTCTTCTAGCTGAATGGAATATTTATTGGCGAGATAACGAATAGATTCTGAAAAATTCATTTTCTCATGATTCATCAAAAAAGATACAGAGTTTCCCGACTGACCACAACCAAAACATTTGTAAATACCTTTGGATGGTGAGATAACAAAAGAAGGTGTCTTTTCATCATGAAAAGGGCAGTTGGCCATATAATTGGCACCTCTTTTTTTCATGTGAATATAGTCTGAAAGCACCTCTTCTACCCTAGCGGTATCCAATACTCTCTGAATAGAATCTTGTTTTATCATATTTTAAACCCCCTATACAATTTACAAATGTAAACAAAAACTAGAAATATTTATGGATTATAATTTAAAGAAATAAAAAAAGCACCTAATTTCTTAGATGCTTTACTTTAGATATTTTATAGAATATTAATCTTCGGTGTTGTGTTCGCTTTCACCTTCAAACTCTTGATCGTGATTGAATGCATCAAAATCAAAATCAGGCATTAATTCAGTCTTAACATGATCAATTACTTGAGACAATCCTTTCAAAAATTTGTTAAAATCCTCTTTGTACAAGAAGATTTTGTGTTTTTCATACCCTTCTTGATCAAATTTTTTCTTACTTTCAGTTATGATTACATAATAATCATCAAATTTAGTAGTACGAACATCAAAAAAATACGTTCTTCTTTTTCCAGCTCTAATTTTGTGCGAATATACGCCGCTATTAATTTCTCTATTTTCCACTGTCCTTTTCTTTTTTTTTTGTTTAAAAAATTATAAGGGCAAATCTATACACAAAAAAATAAATTCAAGGAAAAAATTATTTTACTACATTTAATAAAACTTTTCTAGCAAAAAATATTATTGAATCGAAATACAATATCTTTATAATTGATAATATCTATAACCTTACCTAAAAACAAAAGCCTGCTGTAAGCAAATTTAACAAGCCAATCGCAATATCATATGCATTATAACGCTGAATTCCCGCAAATCCACAAAATCCGAATAATGTAAAACAAGTCCATAGATTTGGGTCTTTGCGTTCGAGTCTATACAAACGAAAAAATTGACTTTTTGC
>JBIPMU010000261.1:0-2764 GCA_044377205.1 Chitinophagales bacterium
CACAATGATCATTTGCGTAAAGGTTATCCAAAAAAATATGAAAAAGCCCTCAAACAAGCCAAAAAATCAAGAAAACCTATTCCCAATTCAAGTCTACCGCATAAATTTGCGCGAAACGAAGCAATTATTTGGTTAGCAAAATCTCTTATAAAACTTGAAAAATATAGTGATGCACAGTCTGTAATCCTTAATGCGGAGGCAGATTGGAGTTTTCCATTAGAATATAGAAAAGAACTCAATAAAGTCAAAGTCTCTTTGCACATTGCCAAAAAAGAATATAATCCGGCATTGGTATTGATGAAGGATATTATTGAAAAAACGGAGGATAAGAAAGAAATAGCTCGAAATCAATTTATTATTGCCCAAATCTTTGAATGGGTAAATGATAAGTCAAAAGCTTTGGGTTATTATCACAAGGTATTGTCAAGTAAGGTGCACGAAGATTTGAAATTTGAAAGTATTATGAAAATTTCGGAGTTATCCTCCAAAGGTGCAATGAACGCAACAATCCTAGACTTAAAAAAATTGCTCAACAAAGGGAGCAATATTAATAGGCTCGATCGTATATATTATGCTATAGGAAATTGTTACGCGCAAATAAATGACAAAGATCAAGCCATAGAAAATTATTTGAAATCGATAGCTGTTTCTAAAAATAATGACCAAAAATTTCTTTCGTTTGAGAAAATAGGCACTTTTTTCTTAAATAAGAAAAATTATATTGCCGCCGCAAATTATTACGATAGTGCCAATCTTTTTATACCATCGGATTACAAATACAAAGAAGAATTTAAGAATAAAACCAAAGCTCTTCTTGAATTGAGCAAGAATAATAATCTATATGAAAAAAATGATTCTATTATTCAACTAGTTCAAATGGGGAAAACTAATGCAAAAGCAAAAATTAGCAAAAAACTAAAAAAAGAAAAACGAGAAGAAGACAATAGACAAATTATTGAATCTACAAAGCTTGAACCACAAAATAATGCATCATCGTCTACCAATAATTCAAATTGGTATTTTGGCAACGAATCAAATGTCGTTCGTGGAAAAGATATTTTTCAGAAAAAATGGGGTAAAATTAAATTGAAAGACAATTGGAAATTAGCATCACCGGATTTATTAGGAACTCCATCTTCTTCCGAAATATCTTTAGATAAATTCAAAGATGAAGATAAAACTACTTTAGCAACCGATGATATAGCGGATATAGAGCTGAGTCGTCTTCCTTTTGAAGGCCCTGCAAAAGAAAAGATAATTATTGAAACCCAAGAGGCCCTTTTAATAATGGCTCGAATCTATCATTATGATATAAAAGATGTAGACAAAGCCATTGAAACATATAATATGGCTTGGAAACGGTATACTCCTTTTTCAAAAAATGAAGAGGAAATTTTATATGCATTGTATTTGCAATATAATGAATTGATGGACTTTGAAAAAGCAAATGAAGTTAAAAATAAACTATTTGAATCCTATCCCAAATCAAAATATATCGATTTTATCAAAAATCCAAATCGAAAAGAATTGGATTCAAAAGAAGAAATGCTTGCAGCGGCAAACTACAAAAAAATATTTTCGAATTATGAAGCTAAAAATTATGCAAAGACAATCAATTTATGTAAAGAATTTATAGAAAATAATCCTGAAAATAAACTAATGCCAAAATATATGCTACTCAAAGCCATGGCTCATTCCAAATATTATCAATTTGATGAATATATTAGTACGCTTGACACCATTGTAAAATTTTATCCTAATGCCAAGGAATTCAATACCGCCAAAGAGTGGTTAGAATATGCCAAATTAGTTAATAAAGACTCTTTCGCCAATCCTTCACCACTCGTAAATAATTCATCTGCTATGGGAATTCAAAAAACAGAATCACTCTTTTCAGCAAAAGCAAATGACAGTATAGAGTCTACAACTTCTATTGCTAATGAAGCTCCGATGGTTAATTTTTATTTTAATGCACAAGCACCACATTTGACCATTATAGCTATATCAGATATTGCCAATGTATATTTGCTCAAAAATGAGCTAGAAAAAGTCGTTTACAAAAATTTCCCAAATTCAAGAATAATAATAGAGCTTGTCTTTATTCAAAAAAAGCCTTATTTTACCATTGGAAGATTTGATAGAGTATCTAAAGCACTCGGTATGAATGAATTTTTAAAGTCCGAATCTACAATCTCTAAATATAATGATAATTTTGACTATGCTATAATCAGTACCTCCAATTTTGATTTACTTCAAATGACTGGCGCATGGAATAGGTATAAAGAGTTCTTTGAACTTAATTATTAATATATACCATTTCTGAGTATAATATGTTAGACTATTATAATTAAATTCAAAAAATTTATAGATAAAAATGCGCTTTAAATTATTTTTTTTAAAAAATATGAATAAATAAATGCTTGAAATACAATTGTTTTAATCACAAGAGTGGTATAAAAATAAAAAAAGATAAAAAAAGTTTGCACGATTAAAAAAAAGCTCTTTATCTTTGCACTCCGTTTCGGAAATAGCTCGAAGCGAAAGATGAGAAAGAATGTGTTGGGAGAAATAAAAAAGAGTTCATTGAAATAAAAACGAGAAACAAGTAGAACATAACTTGGTAAGAAGCGTAAAACAAAAAAAATAATATTTTTTCTTTGAAAAAATGTACAGACAAATTCACTATGGAGAGTTTGATTCTGGCTCAGGATGAACGCTAGCGGGAGGCCTAATACATGCAAGTCGAGCGCTGTAGCAATACGGA
>JBIPMU010000262.1:0-2759 GCA_044377205.1 Chitinophagales bacterium
GCCGATATTCATACCCAAAAACCCGACTATCCTTCCATAAAAGAAGTGGAAGAGTTGTTGGACGAAGTGCCTATCGTTAGCGCTACCCATATCAAACTATGGAAATGGCTGAGCAGCTATTATATGGCCAGTATTGGGGAAATAATGGATTTGGCGCTTCCCAATGCGTTCAAATTATCCAGCGAACGTTTTTTTGTACCTCGCCATCAGGCGAATATAAATGATTTTGACCTAACGGGCGATACGTTAATGCTTGCCGACGCTATTCAATCGATGGGGAAATTTAGTCTCAACGATATTAAGAGTTTTTTCGATAAAAAATCGGGGATTTCAGAACTCAATGCGTTGATTCAATGCGGATTGGTAGAACCTATCGAAGAAATAGGCGAAAAATATACCGCCATTTATGAAAAATATATTCAAATTTCTCAAACCTTTTTGCAGGATAAAGAAAAGCTAAACGAAATTTTTGGGCAATTGATGACGCGAAGTAAAAAACAATATCAAATTCTGCTTCAATACTTTTCGCTATCTCCAAAAGGCGAAGCCATTTCTAAGGCGCTATTGATGGAAAAGTCCGATGCAAATTCAACGAATATTAAACCATTGATAGATAAAGGCATTTTTATAGAAACGGAACGTCAAAAAGATAGATTTCAATTGGAAAAAATATCGGATTTGAAAGAAGTCGTATTAAGTTCATCACAAACCGTGGCATATAATGCCATTCAAGCAGAATTTGAGAAACACAATACGGTTCTTTTTCAAGGCATTACAGGCAGTGGGAAAACGGAAGTGTATATCCAATGGATAAAAAAATGCCTGCAACAAGAGGGAACGATACTCTTCGTATTACCCGAAATAGCGTTGACGTCTCAAATGGTTAAACGTCTTCAAAAATATTTTGGAAATAGTATGGTCATTTACCATTCACAAATCAACCAAAATACGAAGTATGAAATTTGGCAAAAAGTATATCGTTCCGAAGTTCAATTTGTGGTAGGAACTCGTTCGGCACTTTTCCTTCCTTATTCAAAACTTCAGGCTATCATTATCGATGAAGAACATGATGCTTCGCTCAAGCAGGTAGATACCAATCCTCGCTATAATGCACGAGATGGATTTTTATACTTAGCGTATATTATGGGCGCAAAAACGCTTCTAGGAAGTGCTACGCCTTCTATAGAAAGTTATTTTAATGCTATTAATAATCGATATGGATGGGTCAAGCTTCTTGAACGGTATGGCGATGCTATACTTCCCAAAATTGAATTGGTAGACATTAAGCTTCGAGAAAAAGAAAAAGCGATGAAAAGCGATTATTCCAATGATTTGATAGAAGCGATTGAACAAAAAATAGAATTGGGCGAACAAACGGTTTTGTTTCAAAACAGACGAGGATACGCGCCTTATATTCAGTGCGACCAATGCGACCATATTGAAAAATGCGATCAATGCGATGTTCGTCTTACCTACCACAACACGTCAAATCTAATGATTTGTCATTATTGTTATAAAAAATATAAACTCAAACTACAATGTTCTGTCTGTAAAAGCAATACATTAAAAACGAGAGGATTAGGTACTCAAAAAGTAGAAGAAGAAATTTCGTTATTTTTTCCTGAAGCACGAGTAGCCAGATTGGATATAGATATTTCGCGATCCAAACAGCGGCTTGAGAATTTATTGGAGGATTTCAAAGAAGGCAAAATACAAATTTTGGTGGGTACACAAATTGTAACCAAAGGTTTTGATTTTGAAAAATTGAACTTGATAGGTGTGATTCATGCCGATAATCTATTTTCGTTTACGGACTACAAAACGCAAGAGCGAGCCTTCCAGACACTTATGCAAATTTGTGGCCGAGCAGGACGGCGAAAAGATGCGGACAGTAAAGTAATTCTGCAAACTTACAATCCAAAAGATATATTATTTCAATATCTATTAGCCCAAGATTGGGAAGCATTTATAGCGCAGGAATTAGCCGTGCGCAAACAGTTTATATATCCACCTTTTTGTTCTTTGGTAAAAATAATCATTAGGCATCAAAAAGAAGATTTATTACAAATTTACAGTACTAAAATTGTAGCTAAACTTAAAGAAGCATTCAAATCTATTGTATTAGGGCCTTCGGTTCCACAAATTTCTCGCATTCGAAATCAATATATAAAAGAGGTTTTGATAAAATTGCCAAAAAACAATGAACTAGCTTTTAACAAATTAAAGATTCAAGAAATCTTGGATAGAGAAATACTGTTGCTATCCAATAAAAATTTTAGGATTGACATTATAGTAGATTTTTAATAAGATATATTCCATATTTAATCGTAAATAGGGTCGAGCAGAAATAATAATTTAAATATAAGAATAAGTCTAATTCACCTATACTTTCATCTTAAAACTAATAAATTTATTAATTTCAGATAAGACTTTACCTTGAAAAAATACTATCTAATTATAAAAAAACCATCCTCTCCTTGCTTTTGATATAAGGGCATAAGGATATATCCATCGATTGATGCATAAATAGGGCCATTTTTATCTTGTGCTAACTGTTGTCCTTTGAAAATTTTATCAAAATTATTAAAACCAGGTAGCATTTCAAAATTATCATCTGGATTTAGGGTATGTTTGTATACAAATTCGGTCAACTTGGGCAAATTCGAAGCTGCTTGATTCAATATTTTTCTATTTTCATGAATAAATTCAGGTGAAAAATTGATAATATCCATTTCGTGAAGCAAAATGTATATAGCGGC
>JBIPMU010000263.1:0-2740 GCA_044377205.1 Chitinophagales bacterium
AAATAATTTCTTCTAAAAATAATATTAAAGTCAAGATAGTTCATGCACCTACAGCAAAAATTGCCAAAGGAAGCAAAATTATTAAAAGTGTAATTGAAGAGTTACAAGATACTTATGAAATTGAATTTATAGAGTTGTTTGGTGTAGCACGTGAAAAAGCACTTAAAATTATAGCATCTGCGGATATTTTTATAGATCAAATCATTTGTGGAAGTTATGGAATGGCATGTATAGAAGCTATGTCTATGGGTGTGCCTACCATTTGTTTTGTAATGCCTGAAGTATTTGAAAATGGACTTCCGGAAGAATGCCCCATTGTAAATTCGAATCCATCAAATTTGAAACAAAATGTAATGGAACTAATTAGTAATAAAGATATGAGATTTGATATCGGTAAAAAAAGTACTGAATATGTAATGAAATACCATGATGCGAATAAAATAGCCATAGAATTAAAAGCTATTTTTGAAGATTTAATTAAATGCTAGCTAAATCGTATTATACCACTGATTCAATGTAGCCACTCTCCAAATTAGTTTAGCATTAGAATTATCCCCTTTTTTATAGTCATGAATCAATTCTTTAATTTTAGAGGTGTTGAGCATATTCAATGAGGTGTAATCTATATCGTCAATTAGGTGTTTTAAGGGGCCTCTGAGCCATTTAACCTCGCCTGGCGTTACAAATCCTTTTTTATCCATTCTGTTTGCAATGCTATCGGGTATTATACCTCTCATAGCCTCACGCAATATGTTTTTTGAAATACCATTACCAATTTTATCTTCGTCCATAAAAGAAAAAGCTAATTCTACTAACCTATGATCCAAAAAAGGAACTCTACTTTCAATAGAAAAAGCCATAGAGTTTCTGTCTTCAAAATGAAGCAGTGTAGGTAAGCTGGTAGTGAAAGTAAGGTTGTATAAGAATTCATTTAGTTTTGTCGTATCTCTTTTTTCTAGGTCAAAAACTTCATGATTATTAGACGGCAAAAATGGTAAAGCATGAAGATATTCTTTTTGATAAATATAATTTTCATCAAAAATTCCTGAAATAATACTCTTACCCAATCTTGTATATCTTTCTTTAATCGTGAATTCTTGAATGTTTGAATGTTTGGACCAGATGTTTAATCCATTAATAGGATTGCTACTAAAAATGTTGTCGCCGATAATTCTAAAAAAAGAATGTAGATATCCCGCCAAAAATTCATCAGATCCTTGACCATCTAATAATACTTTTGCTTGATGCTCTTTTGCTAATTTCATAACATAATATTGCGAAATAGGAGAGGAGCCTGGCAATGGAATATCTTGATGGTATTGAATTTTTTCAAAATCATTTGCCAAATTTGAATCATCAGGCATCAGATAATGTGGCTTTAGCGAAGGATATTGATTGGATACTTCTTCTGCAAATGGACGCTCGTCTACATCACCTTTTCCGTCATAATATATTGTAAATGTATTGAGTGTTGTGTCGGGTTTGAATTTTCCTACTACTGAAGCAATGGTACTGCTATCTATCCCTCCACTCAAGCATGCACCCACGACTACATCGCTTCGCATATGTAGCTCAATACTCTCAATTAATGCATTTCGGAAGGCTTCTTTTTTCTCGTTAAAGGTTCCCTCAAATTTTTTTGAAAAATCTATATCCCAGTATTGAAATACTTCTAATGGTTTTTCCAAATTACTTATGAAAATATTGGATGCGGCTGGAATTTGTTTTATTTGTTCAAAATAGGTTTCGTCTTTATAAGTAACCCATCCCATTTGTAATCCTCTTGCTACTTGATCCAAATTTACATGGTTCTCAAAAATTGGCAAAGATTTCAAAGCTTTATATTCCGAGGCAAAATAAAACGATTGGTCTTTGAATATATAATAAAATGGTTTTATTCCAAATCGGTCTCTGGAGCAGAAAAGCGTTTTATTTTTTGAATCCCATAGCGCAAATGCCCACATTCCCATAAAATAATTGACACATTCTTGCCCCCATTCAAGGTAAGCTGCCAAAATTACTTCGGTATCGGATTCGGTTTGAAATGAATATCCTTTTTTGCTTAGCATATCTTTTACTTCTATATAATTGTATATTTCGCCATTAAATACAATTGTCAAGTGAAGATAATGAAACGGTTGATTTGCTTCATTGGATAAATCTATAATACTTAATCTATTATGTCCAAGACAAATAGAATCTCCTTCCCATGTGTCGCTGTTATCGGGGCCTCTATGTTTTATTTTATATAACATTTTTTGAGTCAAAGATTTTTGACTTTCTACACTTATATTATTTGAAAAAACACCTGCTATTCCACACATAGATTATTCATTTATAATTTTTATTAATTCCTCTGTTAATGTTCTTCTATTATACTTTTTAATATTTTCGATATCATTTTTGCCAAAACGCTGTTTCGTATAGTTTTCATACAAAGATAAAACGATATGCTTTATTTCTTGTTTATTGTCGAAAGAGGCGCAATACCCCGATTTTGTTTCTTGAATCAAATTCCATAAATTATTATATTGTGAAGTAATGCATAATATAGGTTTTAATGTAGCCATATATTCAAATACTTTACCTGTCAATATCCCTTTATTATTGTTTTCGGGCGTTGTCAAAAGTAAGATTTGCGTTTTTTGGATAATTTCATTAATTTTATTATGATTTACATATCCTAGATAATTAATGTTGTCAGAAATATTGAGTTCGTTGAATTTCTCGATTATACTAG
>JBIPMU010000264.1:0-2716 GCA_044377205.1 Chitinophagales bacterium
TTTCGGGATAAATTGATAAAGAATGATTTAGGATATCTTCGCCTTTTTTATACAAATCCTTTTTTAAAGAAATATTTTTGATCGTGTCGCCCATTTCCAGATAAGTACCGCCAAGCGCAGTAGCTACTTTGGCGCTTTGATTGGATGTTTTGTAATCTGCTTCAAATAATGTAAAATTATTTTTCCAATCTTGATTTCTAGCAATAGTTTTATATGAAAGTACCGTGAAATAAATCGATAAAAATCCAAATACAATAGATTTATATTTTGAATTGAATAATTTAAATAAAAAATAGGCTATGATCAATGAAAATCCTAGTGAAGGAATGAATACAAAACGCTCATTCATAATAATTCCCACTTGGAAAAACACATTGGAAACAATAGAAAAAGTAGTAATAAAAAATACCAAGCCAAACCAAATTATAGATTTAGAGGTTCTATTTTTAAAAACAAAAAAACAAATCGTTCCTATTGTAAATAAAACAACTAAAGCTAAAGGGCTACTGATACTTTTATATGGAATTTGATTGAAATAATAGTCGTGTGTTAGTGGGTGTGGAACTAATAATAGCTTAAAATAAAGCCAAAATGAATAGAGTACCGTTCCCCATCGTTCAGTACCTTGAGCGAGAATGAAGGGATTATTTAATATCTCGGAAGATTCCGCAGTGACACTAGACGCAGTATAATAAAATCGGAAACATAAATATATAAAAATAGCTGAAAATATGGCTAAGTATGGTTTTAAGTATGGATTATCCAAAATAGTATTCTTTTTATAATAGAGAATTATGGGGAAAATAGCTAGAAATGTTATGGCATTTTCCTTGCTAAAAAGTGCAAAAAAAAGAGTAAAAAATAATTGATAAATGTTTTTTGATGATGGCTTTTCAATGTATGAAATAAAACATAAGAAGGATGAAATGCCGAAAAGTAATGCCAAGATTTCATCTCGTCCTTTTATATTAGCTACAACTTCAGTGTGAATAGGATGTATACAAAAAAGAAAAGCACATAGAAATGGAATACTAAATACAAGGTCTTTTAAAGATTTGAAAGGCCTAAAATTAAATAATTTGTATATAAAAATGAAAATAAAACTACATAATAAACCATACAAAACAGTATTGATAAAATGGCTAATAGATGGATTTTGCCCAAATAAATCCCATTCAATTGCAAATGTAATAAAAGATAAAGGTCTGTAGCGGCCACCACTTATCAATTTAGCGCCATGTTCGCCAAAAAAACCAACAAATGCATCATGCGTAATTAAATCTTGAATTCCACCAAATCCTTTTTTAACAAAGTTGTTTTCATAAATAGCCAATTGGTCATCTAATGTATAATCATGGTTCCAAGTATTGGCATAAAGAATTAAGGATGTGATAAATAATAAAATGCTTCCTAAGAAAAACTCTTTGGGTATAAAGCCATAAATATAAGAAGTTACTTTTTCTAAATTCATAAGAAATAGGAGATATTTTAAATAAAATTAGGTGTACAAATATATTTGAAAAAATCTAAAAAAAGTTTTTATTAGATGAATTTCATATTTTTAATTTATATTTGTGAGTTTTTAAAAATAGTTATAATTTTTGAAAAACAATATTGAATTTAAAGTTGATTTATTAAAATATATTGAACAAAATGAAATCGTTTTTAGTTATATTTTTTATTTCTTTAAGTATGGTTTCGGGCTATGCACAGGAATATAATGAAGAAAAAACAATAGCTGAATTAGAGAAATATATGGCTAATCCAAAGGCCTTTTATGATAAAATTCAAGCATTGAATAATAAAATAAAGGAAGCCAATAAAAATAGTCTTCAAGTAGCAGAAGAATATTCCAAACAACTCTATGAAAGAGACAGTATTATTGATTCATTTAAGAAGAAAATGAAAAAAGCAGTGTCGGGTCCTTCTATGGCTCAAAAGCCAGTAGGTTCAGCTGTAAATCCTGCCAATTCAGTACCTACAGCTACTCCATCAATAGCTATTACAACGGCTCCAAAATCTGAGAATTCTTCGGCTATGTTACCTGTCAATAATGCGAATTCTCCATATAGGGTTCAGCTATCTTCTTTTCAAAGAGAAGTTCTAAAAAATTATTTGAAAGAACCAAAATTATTGACATTTACCACGTTAAATAACAGAAATGTCTTTGAAATTAGTGGTTTTAATAGTCCAGACGAAGCCTTCCAATTTGCACAAGAATTGCGTATTGCCAATGTTCCAGGTGCATTTGTGACAAAATATAGCGGAGGAGTGAGAGAAGAAGGATACGATTATTTGAGTAATAATCCTAAAGCAATTGCTACCTATAAATCTTCGAGATTTAAGCCTGCCATTGGGGAAAAGTCTAATGTAAAATATCCTGATTCAGAGCCAAATGGATATTATGAAATAATGGGTTTGCCTATTCCAAATAAAGCGGCTACACCCCCATCCAATTCAAAAGACGCAAGCACGATGAAACCTGCTGAAATAAAATCTAAATCTGTAGAATCAGTATCTAATGCAGCATCACCATCAGCATCTTCTGGCAAATTTGTGAATACAAATTCTGCCAATAAAACTGCGACTAACAAAATTTCTACAAATACAGTACCAAAAATAGCTAAAAAAGACAAATTAGACGAAGCATTTGAACAAATGTTTGGTACAGTACCACAATAATCATCATATTTATTTTTAAATTTAACGCAAGCAT
>JBIPMU010000265.1:0-2713 GCA_044377205.1 Chitinophagales bacterium
CGCGTCTAAGACCGGTATTGCTTACCGCTACTACAGCCGTTTTAGGTTTGATTCCATTGGCTATTGGGCTTAATTTTAACTTTTTTACATTCTTAAGCGACCTCAATCCACATATCTATCTAGGTGGCGATAACGTAATTTTCTGGGGGCCTTTGGCTTGGACAATTATTTTTGGACTTACATACGCTACCATTCTTACCCTTGTTATGGTTCCGGTAATGTTTTATATGGTAAGTATATGGAAGCACAATATTAGAAAAAGAAAATTAGCTAAAATGGTATAAGTTTTTTTATTTAGTTTTTAAGTTTAATCACGAAAAGGACATCCAGCAATGGATGTCTTTTTTTTGACTACACTGACGTTTTATTTTTAAACAAAAAATTAATATCTTTTAATTTTTTTCTAATTATTTTTGCTCAAAAATAGTAAAAACATGAAAAAAATTATATTCTTACTTTTAGTTTCTTCTCAATCTTTTTTTGCTCAAAACACCACAACAGTTAATACCAAAGTGAATGTAATGGGAATGGATATTATGGACGTTCAGGTCCAAGAAACTACTACTACTCAAACACAAGTAGAAGCACCTAGAAACAACAGCAATACGTCAAACCAAGACAATAGAAATAGCTGTACATTTCCTATTTCTGGAACGGAATATAGCAAAGTAACCGCTTCTATCAAAAGTCAAAGTTTTGAAGAAACACAATTAAAAATAGCAAAACAAGCTATCAAATCAAATTGTATGAGTTCGGCTCAAATTAAAAGTATTTGTAAGATGTTTTCTTTTGAAGAATCAAAATTAGAATTCGCCATTTTTGCTCACACTTATTGTACAGATAAAAACAACTATTATACTTTAAATGACGTTTTTTCATATTCAACCTCTGTAGACAGCTTGAATGACGCCATTGAACATAAATAGATAATATTATCTTTAAATTTATAAATCCATATCAATTAATGGAGTTTTGATATAAAAAAGGGGATTGTTTTCACAATCTCCTTTTTTATTAAATTTTAAAAACTATTAAACTATTGTCCTTGACCTAATGAGAAAGCTGGCTTTCCATCAAATGAATATAAATTTTCTGTTTTGATAACATCAATTTTTTCTGAAATAGAACTATTTAAAAGTTCAATAATATTTGAATTAGAAATAGAACTATTTTCAATTGGCTTGAAGCGACATCTCCAGTGATCGGTACAAAAAGTTTCTTTAAATCCATCTGGCCAAACTTTTATTCCACGATTGGTAATCATAGATAATTTCAGCTTACTAGAATTGATCTTAGAAATAATAGTCGACAATTCATTTGGATCATTACCAGTCCAATGAACAAATAAATCTACACCTTCCAATTTTTTGATAGCAGATTGTTTTCTTTGATATTTTGGCAATTTAAGTGCTGCATTTTTTGCATAGGAAACTGGTTTTAGAATCGTAGGTTTTGAATTTAAATTCTGAATTACTGCTGCTGCAAATTCTTTTGTGCCTACTTTTTGTTTACTAACGCCTTCTTTGAAAATGTCATAGGTATGTATTCCATCCTCTAGTGTTTTTAGCCATGCATTTTGAACTTTTTCAGCTACTTCGGTTTGCCCCATGTGGTTTAACATCATAATAGCACCTTGTAACAAGCCTGATGGATTCGCTACGTTTTGACCTGCTCTTCTTGGTGCCGAACCATGAATAGCTTCAAACATAGAACACTCTTCTCCAATATTTGCTGATCCAGCTAATCCTACAGAACCTGTGATTTGAGCTGCGACATCACTCAATACATCGCCATAAAGATTTGGCATTACAATCACATCAAAGGCTTCAGGAGTATCAGCCATTTTAGCTGCTCCTATATCAATGATCCAGTGCTCATTTTCTATCTCAGGATATTCTTTAGCTATTTCATCAAACACTTGATGGAATAAACCATCCGTTTGTTTCATTATATTATCCTTTGTAAAACAAGTAACTTTTTTTCTATTTTGTTGTTTGGCATATTCAAATGCATATCGAACTATTTTCTCACATCCTGGACGGCTTATTAATTTAAGACATTGAACCACCTCGTCGGTCTGTTGATGTTCAATCCCAGCATATAAATCTTCTTCATTTTCTCTGATAATTACTATATCCATTACAGGATGTTTTGTACTTACAAAAGGATGAAGACTCATACAAGGTCTTACATTTGAATACAAACCCAAAAACTTTCTTGTTGTTACATTCAAGCTCTTATAGCCTCCTCCTTGAGGAGTAGTAATAGGAGCTTTTAAAAAAATCTTGTTTTTTCGTATAGTGTCCCAAGATTCATTAGATATACCGGACGTATTTCCAGCCAAATACACTTTTTCTCCTACTTGAATTTCATCTATTTCAAGCTGAGCACCCGCTGCTTTAATAATTTCAAGCGTTGCATCCATAATTTCTGGACCTATGCCATCACCTTTTGCTATTGTAATTCTTGTCATTTTATCCATTTTTATGTGCAAAAGTAATATCTTTAATTCATATTTTTTATTTATAATCTATATACTATTCATAAATTTTTATTATGAAAAAGCATTTTATGACTAATATTTTATTTTATAATCTAAAAAAACGCTATTTTTGTTCAAAAATAATGTTTGTATGATGTTCAAAGTTTTTATTTTCTTTATTTCAATGTCTTTTTTAGGATGTAGCAAAAACAATCAATCCAATACCGAATC
>JBIPMU010000266.1:0-2704 GCA_044377205.1 Chitinophagales bacterium
TTGTATTGGCGGTATTGTCTCTTTTAGGAGGTCTGTTGAATTTACCACACTTTTTCCCTCACGGAGTGGCTCAGATACAAGCGGATTGGATTTCTAGAATTCCTTCTATGCAAGCGCTAAAAGTAGCTGGACATGAAGAACATGGCAGTTTGATTTATATCTTAATGGGTATTGCTATATTGGTTGTTTTTATATTAGGATTTATCGTATATAGTTTCTTTAATAAGAAAAATTTTGAATCTGCTGAGAGTTCAAGCGGTTTTGCACTTTGGGGTGCAAACAAATTCTATGTAGATGAGTTATATAACTTTGCTTTTGTAAAAACTACAGAATGGAAAGGGGATATGTACTATGCTATAATAGAAAAACGAATTATTTCACCGTTTGCAATGTCTTTTGCTAAAATTTCACAATTCTTTGGAAAATCGTTGCGTAGATTCCATGATGGAAATATTGAAAGCTATTTGTTGTATTTTATCATAGGAATTATTTATTTTGTATTATTGATATTACTTTAAAAATTAAAATTATAAGCTGGAAAGATCCACACATAAAAAATAAATTATAATTACATGAAGCTGATTTTATTTTTACCCTTAATTGTATCTGTTTTATCTTTTTTTTCACCTAAAAAGGTAGTAAAAGAGTTGGGACTTTCTTTTTCTTTTTCTTTTTTGGCTTATTCGCTTTTATTGTTATTAAAATTTGACCCAACACAAGATTTTGATATTAAATATGAAGCAATCCTATTGGAAAGCATAGGAGCTCAATTATCTTTTGGATTGGATGGATTGGGAATGTTAATGTTGATTCTAACTAATTTTGTAGTATTGTTTGTAAATTTGATGGCATACAAAAAAACGTATGACAATCGTTTTTATGGACTTTTATTCATGATGCAATTCGCATTAATTGGTGTATTTTCTTGCTTGAATGCATTCTTTTTCTACGTATTCTGGGAGTTGGCATTGATTCCAATTTATTTGATACTCCTAATATGGGGCGAAGGTAAAAATCAAAAAGCGGCTTTTGTTCGTTTTTTTGTGTATACTTTTTTGGGGAGTTTGATGCTTTTGGCAGGATTTATCTTGTTCAATACCTTTAGCAAAGCTATAAATTATCAATATGTACAAATGGTTGTAAAAAGCCTAGAGGGAAGTCAAAGTATAGCCTTTGCAGTATTGATGATTGTAGGTTTTGGGGTGAAAATTCCTATTTTTCCTCTTCATTCATGGCAAGCAAAAACTTATGTGAAAGCACCTTCAGAAGGTACGATTTTGTTATCGGCTATTATGTTAAAAATGGGTTTATATGGATTGATTCGTTGGTATATTCCTTTTATAGATGCCAAAAATCCAATAATTCAAACAGTAGTAATTGTTTTGGCGGTGTTTGGTGTAGTATATGGAGCATTGATAGCATTGAGAAGAAATAATCTAAAACAAATAGCAGCTTTTTCTTCCCTATCACACGTAGGTTTGATAGCAGCAGGTATATTTACAGCTAATATCTATGGACTTCAAGGAAGTATTATCCAAATGGTGGTTCACGGAATTAATATTTTAGGGTTGTTTTATGTAATAGATATTATCAAAAATCAAACAGGAACATTGAATATTCAAAATTTGGGTGGTATAGCCTCAAAAGCTCCAAAATTTGCGATACTATCACTTATAATTATCTTGGGAACAATTAGTGTGCCTCTTACCAATGGTTTTCCGGGAGAAATGCTGTTATTGATGTCTGTATTTGTATTTAATCCATATTTAGGTGCACTAGCTGGGCTAACTATCATAATAGGAGCAGCTTATATGTTGAGAATATATCAATTGACGTTTTTCAGAACTACTACAGAGACAACAGAAGGTTTTCAAGATGTATCAGGAATAGATTTTATAGCCTTATTAATTATTGCCTTTTTGGTATTAGCTATTGGTTTTTATCCACAATATATATTAGATTTGAGTCAAACCACATCAAATCATCTAATTAATTTATTAAGTTCTAGAATGTTCTAAATTTTTTTGAATGTATAAGAGATATGGAGCTAAATTACGATGATTTTTTAGATGATGAAAACTTGTCGGAAGAAGAAAGACTCAAGTTAGAAAATCAAATCAAAAAGCTTAAAATTGAAATGAATGGAGGCAAGATAGTTTCCAAAGGTACATTTGATGGTTTACCTCCTGAGATTGAAAGTTTGTTTTTGGATGGAATCTTAGAATTTGAAGAAAAATTAAAAAATAAAGTTGAAATAAGTATTCATGAGAAGATAAATTTTCATGAATTCCCTAATGAAATTGATTTGACCGATGAAGAAATCGAAATAGAATTGGAATTAGCTAAAGAACTTTTTTATGAAAATCAATTAATTGTAAGTAATTTGTTTGAGGTGGATCGTCGTAGTTTATATAAATTTATATCTGAAGAGTTTATATATCTGAAAATGGTAGATATTGGTATCAAAGGTATGATGAGCCATTATACATATGAAGATTATCATCCCAATCACAAGGCATTTATATCGGAATTTACCCAATTTTTTATTGAAAATTTCTTTGATTTGAGTAGTGAAGAGTATGTAAATTTTATCACACCCGAATTTGAAAAAAATAAAACATATACGCTATTTAGAGAAGCCTATGAATCTTTTGAATTAGAAAATATAGAGGTAGAGGATATACAAGTATTTGAAGATGAAGAA
>JBIPMU010000267.1:0-2702 GCA_044377205.1 Chitinophagales bacterium
CCAATACAGATGTTCTCAATGTATTAAACGATCCAAAACTAGAAGATAATTTCAGAAAAGGCTGCGAATATTTTTTGGTAGTTTTGATTGAAACCGAACCACCAAAACTAGTTCCTCCTAACGTAGAAAACCCAACACCTCGTTGCACTTGGATATCATCAGCGCTAGAGAGAATATCGGGAATATTGACCCAAAATACGGAATGACTTTCGGCATCGTTGTATGGAATACCATTGATATTGACTTGGATACGCTGTGCATCGCTCCCACGAAGATTCATATTGGTATAACCTATTCCATTTCCAGCATCGCTGCTAAAGGTAAGTGATGGCACGCTTTGAAGCAATACAGGTATATCTTGCCCCAGATTGAGCGAAGACAATTGCTCTACTTTGATATTTTGGAATGTATTCAAATACGTTTGATTGGCCCTTGTAGAAATAATACTAATTTCCTTTTGAAAACGTACCGTGTCTCCCATTTTTTTTTGAGAAAATAGGGATAGAGAAAAACAAAATGTTAAAACTAAAATACTATTTTTTTTCATAAACTAGATAATTTAAATGAGAAATAAACTATCTAGGGACGCATTTCATTCAAAAATGAAAAACATCACAGCTTTCTTCCCTACGTTGGCATTAACCAAATCAGGTAAATAAGGGTTTTTTCTCAGCATTTAGAAAATCTAATGCACCCCTAGAAAGTTTTATGCAAAATTATATTAAAAAAATTAATTCAATCATTAATTCATCATATCTTCAATTTCTGCTACTTCAATAGGACAATCTTTGAATAAATCAATGTGATTTCCGTCTGACTTCACGACAATATCATTTTCAATACGAATACCAAGACCCTCATCTTGAATATAAATACCTGGTTCACATGTCAAAACAGCATTATTTGGAATTTTAGCATAATGATTTCCAACATCATGAACATCTAGCCCTAGGAAATGCGCTACACCATGAGGGAAGTATTTTCTATATAATGGATTCATTGGATCTTGATTCTGAACGGCTGTAGCATTTAGCAAACCTACTTGAACCAATTCTTTTTCCATTAATTTTTTACATTCATTATTGTAATCCAAAAGTGAAATTTGGGTTGAAAACAACTTTTTGCATTCTTTAAAGACATTGAAGCAAGCATTATAAATTGTTTTTTGTCTATCCGAAAAACGACCTCCGACTGGAATTGTACGTGTCATATCCGATGCAAAATTTGCAAAGCTACTTCCTACGTCCATCAATAATAATTCACCATTTCGCAATTCTTTATCATTATCGTTGTAATGCAATACACAAGCATTGGCGCCACCCGCAATGATAGGATTATAGGCATGAATGGCTTTATTTCTATTAAAAATATAAGTGTATTCCGCTTCTACTTCAAACTCATATTTGAATTTTTTCATATCTTTCAAAATAGATTTAAAGGCTTCAATAGTTATATTTGACGCCACTTGAATCATATCTATTTCTTGTTGTTTTTTTGCAGTTCGAAGCATTCCCATAATGGGTGCCGAACGCTCAAATTGATGCAATGGAAACTGTTTTTTAATTTCATTGAAAAATCTCAAATCTTTATAATCGCCGTCATAATGCGCTCTGTCATGTTCGTTCAAATTGATATAAACAGTAGCAGCATAATGCATCATCATATCAAATTGGCTTTTAAAGCCTTTATTCCATTGAATATTTTGTATTCCAGAAATTGAAGTTGCTTGCTCTTTTGTATATTTATAACCTTCCCAAACTTTAATGAGTTCAGAAGTTTCTTTTACAAACAAAACTTCTTTCCAAGCATTATTGGGAGCATCGGGGAATAATACGAGAATGGTATCTTCTTGATCAATTCCAGTAAGATAATACAAATCTGGATTTTGAAAAAAGGCATGTGTAGCATCTGCCGACTTCATAAATTGATCGCCAGAATGAAAAATTGCAATAGAATTGGGTTTTAATTGTGCTGTAAAATCTTTTCTATTTTGAATAAATAGCGAAGAATCTAACGGACTAAATCGTTTCATACATTGAAAATTGAATACTTTTAAAAAACATAACCGACATTAAAGCCAGTGCCAAAATTAGTCAATTTATCCGATTTATGATGCAGAAAATTATTTTAATAAATAAATATATCAATAACTTACTTATTTAATGTTATGTTTTACATATGTATTTATTATAAAAAAAAATTGAAAATAAAGTGTATTTTTGTATCGTAATGTAAATCCTTAAACTTATGTTATAATTTCAATCTTTTAAAAGATTTTTACATATTTATATTTTTTATCCCCCATTAAAAATGAACAATTTATTCTATAATGCCAATTTTAATAAACTATCAATGCAAATAAAAGCCTTTGATTCTTTATTTTTCATAGGTTCTTGTTTTTCGAGTAATATTTCTGAAAAATTGCACGATCGAAAATTTAATGTTTTATCTAATCCTTATGGAATTTTATTTGATACGCTATCTATTCGCAAAGCTATAGATCAAATAATTTATAAAAAAAAATACTATATATCCGACCTATTCTATCATAAAGAAATGTATGGAAGCTGGAATCATCATACAGAATTTTCAGATACCTCTAAAGATGTAGCTGTAGAAAAAATCAATAACAAGATAATTGACGCGCATACTTTTTTAAAAAATACTGATATAGTAGTTATAACATTAGGGTCTGCATTTTC
>JBIPMU010000299.1:0-2700 GCA_044377205.1 Chitinophagales bacterium
TATTCTTCCTTTATTTAAATCATAAGGACTCATCTCTACAGATACCTTGTCTCCTGGTAAAATTTTGATATAATTCATTCTCATTTTACCAGAAATATGTGCAATTATTTCATGATTATTTTCTAGACGTACTCTAAACATAGCATTGGATAATGCTTCTGTTATTGTTCCATCTAATTTTATCAAATCTTGTTTACCCATATTTTTTTTGGACGGCAAAATTACAACTTTTTTTTTAATTGCAACTTTTTTTATTATATTCTATCACTTATATATTTAACAATTCATTATTATTCAACACTGCTTCTTCTACAAATCTGTGAGTAGTTAGTGCTTCTGATTTATCTAATCCTACAAAAATTGTATGTTCAAAATGAGCTGACAATTTTTTATCTTTTGTAATAATTGTCCAATCATCCTCATCCATCACTACATCTTTTTTACCCATATTAATCATTGGCTCTATAGCAATCACCAAATTTTTCTTCAAAACTACACCTTTTCCTTTCTTCCCAAAATTTGGTACATCTGGAGGTTCATGCAAATTTCTTCCTATACCATGACCTACCAATTCTCTGACAACACTATAGCCTTTTTTCTCACAATAATCTTGTATTTCAAATCCCAAATCACCTGTTCTCACACCAGCTTTAACCATATCTACTCCCTTTTTTAAGCTTTCTTTTGTAGCTATCAATAACGAGGCAGCCTCTTTAGGAGCATTGTTAAAAGCAAAAGTATATGCACTATCCCCATGAAATCCATTAAAATATACCCCACAATCTATAGATACAATATCTGTATTCTTAAACGGAATATCATTTGGTATTCCATGAACCACTGCATGATTTGGCGAAATACATAATGTAGCAGGGAATCCTCTATATCCTTTGAAAGAAGGTACTGCTTTATGATCTAGTATGAACGCTTCGGCAATTTTATCAATTTCCTTTCCAGTTACTCCAACTTTCAAATGTTTTGCTACTTCAGCTAACGTTTTTGAAACCAAGAGACAACTCTCTTTTATTTTTTCAATTTCTTCATCAGTCTTTAAAATCACTCTTCAATGTTTTAAGCAACTGTTTGTCTTCCTGACATCTTATTATAATCTGTCAATCCATCATATTTTTTATTCAACAAGTAACCTTCTACTTGTAAAACCGTATCTAATATTACACCTACTGCTATTAATAAAGATGTACCTCCATAGAAAGATGCCCATTGAGGATCTACTTTCAAAAACGTAGTAATGATATAAGGTAATATTGCTATTAATCCTAAGAACAAAGAACCTGGGAAAGTAATATAAGATATAATTTTATCTATATAATCTGCTGTTTCAGCTCCTGGCTTGATACCTGGTATAAAACCATTATTTCTTTTCAAATCATCCGCCATTTGTGTTGGACTCATTACAATAGCAGTATATAAGAAAGTCATTACTACTACCATTACAAATACAATCAAATTATAAATCCATCCATTAACATTGGTAATATTAATCCAAAAACTTGTATTTTGATTCAATTTTAAACCTTGCGCTACAAAAGAAGGAATAAACATAATTGCTTGTGCAAATATAATTGGCATAACTCCCGCTGTATTTAGTTTTAATGGCAAATACTGTCTTACACTACCTTCCATATCGGTAGTTTCAACAGGTGCACTTCTTCTACCCGGAATTACACTTCCTCCACCACTTACTATTTTTCTTGCATAGTTTACTGCAATTCTTCTTACTGCTTGTAGAATTAAAATTACAGCCATAATAACAACTACAAAAAGTATCATTTCAATAAGTAATAAAACTAATCCACCACTATCCGCTGAAACTTTAGAACGTACTTCATTATACAATGCTATTGGCAAACGAGCCATAATACCCGCCATAATAATGATAGATACTCCATTTCCTAATCCATTATCAGTAATTCTTTCTCCTAACCAAACAACAAATAATGTTCCTGCTGTCAATACAAACATAGTCAAGATAGAAAAGAATACTGGACTAATTCCATTAGAAGGCTCAATACCCAAAGACTTCAAATAAGTCATATAAGCTATACCTTGGAACATTGTAAATGCTACTGTCAAATAACGAGTAATCTGATTCAATGAACGTCTTCCGCTTTCACCTTCCATTTGCATTTTCTTAAAATAAGGAAAAACAAATCCAAGTAACTGCACAGCAATAGAAGCCGAGATATAAGGCATAACACCTAATGCAAAAATTGATGCATTTGAAAATGCACCTCCTGCAAACATATTGAATATACCTAATAAACCTCCATCTGTAGACTGTTTCAATTGAGCTAAAGAATCAGAACTAATACCAGGCAACACAATATGTGTTCCTACTCTATATATCAATAGCATTGAAAGTGTAAAAAGAATTTTCTTTTTCAACTCTTTTACACTCCAAATGTTTTTCAAAGTTTCTAGTTTTATCATTTTAATAATCTAGTTAATAATGATTATATAATTGTAACGCTTCCTCCTTTAGATTCGATAGCTTCTTTAGCTTTAGCACTCATTGCATGAACTGTAAAATTCAAGTTTGTAGCCAATTCTCCATTTGCCAAAACTTTAATTCTATCAAACTGTCCAACTAATTTCAATGCTCTCAAAGCCTCAAAAGAAAATTCAGTTAAACCATATTTTGCAACTAAATCATTAATTCTTGCAAAGTTATACGGTACA
>JBIPMU010000022.1:0-9471 GCA_044377205.1 Chitinophagales bacterium
TGTAAAGCCTTATTTGAAAGGCAATAATCAACAAGAAAGAAATGAAAGAGATATAAAAAGTGATGATTTTGATCCCAGCAAAATTTTCGAAAGAGCAAGTGCTCAAATCAATATAATGCCAAGGGTTAATTTTACATTTAAAGTAGATTCAAATTCAATGTTCTTTGCACATTATGATGTACTCACACAAAGACCTGATCAAGGTTTGATTATTGCTACGCCACTTAACTATTGGAATTTGTTTAATTTAAGAACGGCAACATCTATAAACAATCCATCATTAAGAACTCCTAAGACAACAGATATAGAGTTCGGATTTAAGCAAAAATTAAGTAATAGATCTTCGCTTACTATTAATTTTACATATAGAGAATTCCAAGATCAACTTCAAATTACGCAATTACAAGGTGCTTATCCTCAAAGTTATATAACTTATGATAACTCTGATTTTGCTACAGTAAAAGGTGCAGGAATTGCTTATGAATTAAGAAGAACAAAAAATTTAAGAATAAAAGCAAATTATACCATGCAATTTGCAGAAGGTACAGGATCTAGTAGTACCTCTCAGTTAAATTTGATCAATGCAGGACAAGGAAATTTAAAAGTAATTGCACCATTGAGCTATGATGTTCGTCATCAATTTAACTTGAATTTAGATTATAGATTTGCATCGGGTGTCAATTATGATGGACCACAAAAATTAAAAAAATTCCTTGAAAACTTTGGTGTAAATCTTGCTGCCAATTTAAGATCAGGACAACCATATACATTACAGTCTAATACTACTCCTGCTGCATATATTTCTACTTTGGAAAGAGCTATTAATTTAGGAGATATAAATTCAGCAAGTAAGCCATGGAGATATAATTTTAATCTTAAAGTAGATAAGGATTTTACATTTAAAGTAGGGAAAAGGGCTGTAGATTCCTCTAAGCCTGATAGTAGAAAAGAAGTTTCATTTAATTTGTACTTGCAAGTAAGAAATTTATTGAATACACAAAATGTTGTAGATGTATATAGATATACAGGAAGTGCAGAAACAGATGGTTATTTAGCTAGTCCACAAGCACAGCTTGATTTCCAATCTAAAGAAACTACTTTGACAGGATATGGACAATCGTTTAGAGATTTATATAAAATTGGATTGGAAATACCAAATAATAGACCTTCCATGTTTGCTATTCCAAGGGTTATTCAGCTAGGAGGTATCATTAATTTTTAAGTTTAAACAAAATAGATATATATGAAAAAGGTATTATTTACATTCGCATTAATTGCGCTACATTTTGTTTCTTTTGGACGAAATTCTGCTGTAGATTTATCCAAGCCTCAGTCTAATAGAATTCAAGCAAGAACTGGAGATTGTTCTCAAGGAAGTGCTCAAATAGATTTGGATATAAACAATATCCGTGCTCGTCTATTGAATACAGGTGATTTATGGTGGGATAGGAATGCCGCAAAATATGGTGCTCCAAAACTTACAAATGAGCAAATAGCAAAAGGAGAAAGACAGCCTAATCCTATTTTTGCAGGTTCGTTGTGGTTATCTGGTCTCAATTCGGGTGGTCAGTTGCGTATAGCAGCTGTTACTTATTCAGTTGGTGGTACCGACTTTTTCCCTGGCCCTATGGCTAATAATATTTCAACCATTACAAAAGATCAATGTAATAAATTTAATCGTTTTTTTGAAGTAAAAGGCGCTGATATTAAAAAGTTTATTGCCGATCCTAATTTAATGACAGAATCTGTTAAATTTTGGCCTGGGAAAAATAATCCAAACATGCCAAGTGTTCCAGGATCAGGTTTTACAGCTAATGATTTTAAAGATCAGATGGCACCTTTTTATGACAAGAATGGCGATGGGGATTATAATCCTGCAGATGGGGATTATCCTGCAATTAAATATGTAAATGGACTATTGCCAGGAAATACAGAAGGTGCAATAGCTGATCAAATGATTTTTTGGGTATTAAATGATATTGGAAATGCTCATACAGGATCTAATGGAATTGAAATAGGTATACAATTGAATTGTTTGGCTTTTTCTTTCTTATCTTCGAATGAGTTGAATAGTATGACTTTTTATCGATATGATATCGTGAAAAAATCGACAGGTTCTATATCTCAGTGTTATATATCTCAGTTTGTAGATACAGACATGGGAGATTATACCGATGACTATGTAGGATGTACTCCTTCAAGAGATTTAGGTTATTGTATAAATGCCGACGCATTTGATGCTACTACAAGTGTTCCTGGATATGGCGAAAAAATACCAATTATTGGAGTAGACTTTTTTGAAGGTGCTATTGGATTGAATGGATTGCCAAACAAAATGACAGCGTTCAATTATTTTATTAATGAACAAAATGCTCCTAATTCAGATCCTGGAACAGCAGCACAATTTAGAAATTATCAAGAAGGAAAAAATAGAACGGGTGGAATCTTTACTGAAGGTGGAAATTGCTTGGGAGGAACTACGCCTACAAATTTCTGTTTTCCAGGTAATCCAGCCAACGTAAACGAATGGTCAATGTGTTCTGCTTCTATGCCTCAGCGAGATGTTCGTTTTGTGCAGCATTCGGGTCAGTTTAATTTAGGTGCAGGGGATCATCAGTATGTTTCAATTGGTGTAATATTTGTACAACCACCTGCTGGATCATACAAAGGATGTCAAATAGATGTAGAAGAGCATTTATATAAGGCAGATGATTTAGCACAATCTTTATTTGATAATAACTTTAAATCTATCAAAGGTCCAGATGCACCTGATTTGGATATTATTGAAGAAAACAATCTATTAGTATTTAATCTCAATAATCCAAAGAGCTCGAATAATTTTGGAGAAGCATTTAGCCAAAAATTACCTCCAATACCTAGTGTATTTAACTTAATTGATAGTACCTATAAGTTTGAAGGGTATATGATTTATCAGCTTTCATCTCCATCGGTGGCTTCGTTGGCGGACTTGAAAAATACTTCATTAGCTCGTTTGGTAAAAATTATGGATATTAAAAATGGGTTTAGAAAAACAGTTTTTAATACAACCCAAGTAAAAGATCCAAATAACCCAAATTCATTGATTTGGAAACCTATTGATTATGAAACTGTTGTGTTGCCAAATGAAGGAATTACGAAAACTTTTACCGTAACCCAAGATTTATTTGAACTAGAAGGTAGAAAAAATTTAGTAAATAATAAATCGTATTATTATGCTGTAGTAGCATTTGCTATTAATAACTATCAGAATCCTGGTACCCCGTCTACTAGTTTTGTTAGAAATAATCAAACTCCATTATTATTTAGTTCTACGATAAAGGTTTATAGTGCTATTCCGCATAATAGTTCGGCAAGTGGATTTAAATTAAATACACAATTTAATGAATTTTTAGAAGTAAAACGTAATTCTGGAAGAGGGCATGGTTCCTATTTCCTTGAATTAGCTGATAGTCAAGAAAACAAAATCATAGAAGCTCCATATGCTTTGGATGTATTGAAATATAAGCCAGGTAAATCGCCTGTAGCGGTATATGTAAATAATCCGTACAAAGTTATTGGCGCAGATTTTAAATTAACCATAAGTGATACTACCAATATAAAATCCAATAAAGTAAATTTAGAAAAAGGATTTTGGGAACTAGAAGTAGATGGCAATATCATAAAATCTGAAAAAAATATTAGTAGACCTTTTGATCAGCAAGTTCAAACAGAGATTAATGGTGTATTAAAAGAATATGGAATATCTGTAGGGATAGATGTAGCGGATTCGATTGGTGTTGTAGCTAGAAATAAACGTGGTCATTATGCTATGATAGATGCAGATGTAATCTATAGTGATCCTAAAAATGAATGGTTACAATTTTTGAAAAATGAAGATAAATCTCCTTATTCAAGTTGGATACGAACGGGTAATTTTGATGATCAATCAACCGGAAAATATTCATCAGCTTTAAATATTGTAAATGGTGTAAAAGTTTTCAATGATCCAAAATCAAATTATGGCAAGATATTTGATTCTAGAATAGCACCATATTGCTTGACCTCAAATAATGCTATTGAGAATGCGCCAGATCCATTAAATAATTATGCTAGTTATGGTCCAGGATTCAAATGGAAAGCTTTGACAAATCATTTTAATAGAAGCTTAACAGTAGCGGAAGGACCCGAAAATAATTTAGATTCATTGTTTAGTGTAGATTTGGTAATTACACCAGATAAAAGTAAATGGAGTCAGTGTATTGTATTAGAAACAGGAGAAACACCAGAATTTCATGAGTTCAATGCTTTGAAAGGTCAAATTAGAAAAGCACCTTCAGTAGATAAAGATCAAAACCAAATTTCTGGTGATTTTGGAAGAAGTTATTTCCCAGGATATGCTATTAATTTGGAAACAGGACAACGAGTAAACGTCTATTTTGGAGAAAATTCAAGATTGACCGGCAAAGGTGGTGCTAATATGTGGTGGGATCCAACTGATAAAACTATTACAGCGCTTACCTCTCCAATTCTTGGAGGTAGTCATTTTGTGTATATTACCAATTCATTGTATGATGGCGGTGAAACGGATCAAAAAGTCATGCTAGCGAATTTCAATAAAGATAGAAATAATGCAGATGTAAATTTAACATTATTAAATCAATCAAATAACACAACAGAGTTAAATCCTAAAGTGGCAGCAATCTTCAAAACTTTTGCCTGGACCTTTATCCCTCATATGAAAGAAAATCTTTCTTTATATGACAAAGATGGTGTATATAAAATTCCTTCTGAAATTAGAATGAAAATAAGAGTTCAAGCGCCATATGCTTATTATTTAGATAATAGTAAACTAGAGTATGAATTTTCTACAAAAGGGTTAGCTCCTACAAAAGGAGATAAGGAATTGATAAAAGCTGCTTTTGAAGAAATGACTATTGTTCCGAATCCATACAATGCATATTCTGTGTATGAAGCGAGTGTATCTCAAAATACCATTAAAATTATAAATGTACCTAAAAAAGCTAAAATTTCAATTTTTACTACAGATGGTATATTGGTAAGAACCTTGAAGCAATCATTGGATGAAAATGTAGATTTGTTCTATGGAGCCAATCAAACAACTGGTGAAAGAAATCTTGATAATTCAATTTCTTGGGATTTAAGAACCAACTCGGGTGTATTAATTTCAAGTGGAGTATATTATATAAATGTAGAATCTCCTGAGTACGGAAGCAAAGTATTAAAATTATTTGCTACGATGCGTTCAGCAGATGTAAGTAATTTTTAATTTATTAGATAGTCAATTAAGCATATGATTAAATTTTTAAAAACCATAAGTGTATTATTTCTATGCACTAATTTATTTGCAGGAAATTCGGATAGAGCAGGTGAAGCAGGGGCCTATGAATTATTAATTACACCTCAGGCAAAAACGATGGGTATGTTTGGTATTAATTCTGCCAATGTAAGAGGCGTAGATGCTTTTGGTACCAATATAGGTGGATTAGCGATGAACCGAAAAATTTCGGTGATGGCCAATTATACCTCATGGTTATCTGGGACCGAAACAAGTTTAATGAATTTGGGAGTAGCTGGTGAAATCTCTCCTGGAAATAATATTGGATTTAATGTGAATTATTTGAGTTATGGAAAAATACCATTAACTACCACTGCAAATGGTTCAACGGCATTAGGCACTTTTTCGCCCTTTATGTTAAATTTAGGCTTTTCATTTGCTCGAAGATTTAGCAAATATGTCAACGGAGGCGTTACATTAAAACTTATAAGTGAAGGAATCAGTAATTTAAGTGCTACGGGTGCGGCATTAGATGCAGGACTGCAATACACAACTGGTGAATTAGATGATATTCATTTTGGAGTACATATTAGAAATATTGGATTTCCTATGCAGTATTCTGGAGATGGTCTTACAATAAAGCGTCCGGCTTCTGGGAGCGCTAGTTATGAAATTCCATACAATTTAAGAGCGGCTAAATTTGAATTACCTACACAGTTCTCTATTGCTTTTACAAAAGATTTATATTTTGGAAAGATGCCAGAAACAAAAGATCTTTTTTGTAGACCTGCCCATAGGCTTTCATTATCTGGAAGTTTTATTTATAATCCATTTATTGAAAATGATTATGGAGTAGGCGCTGAGTATTCTTATAGAGAAAGATTTGCATTCAGATTTGGATATTTGTACCAAACAAACGGCATTGATAAAGAAACAACAAGAAGAGCTCATATGGGTATAGCTGCTGGGTTTTCATTAGATCTTCCTATGAGTAAGTCAAAAAATCCATCAGTTCTTGAAATTAGCTATAATTATAGACCATCATGGGTTTTCGCAGGTACACACAATGTAGGATTTACATACATGTTGTCAAAAGGTATATGTGATGATTATGAAGTGAAAAAATTAGCTATTGCAGATGTAATAAAAGAGGCTAAGCCAATTGAAAAGCCAAAAATTGAAACTAGAATAGATACGGTTTTAGTTCAATTACCTCCAAAAATTGAAACAGTAATTCAATATAGAGATGTAAATAAAATGTTTAAAGATTTTGCACAACGTATCGAATTTAAAACAGCAAGTACTCAATTAACCTTGAAAGGTATGGGTGCCTTGGATGTAATTGGTGATTTAATGCGTAATTACCCAGAAAATAAGTTTAATGTAATAGGCCATACCGATGAAATGGGTAAGCCTGAGAATAATATGGCACTTTCTAAAAATAGAGCTATAGCTGTGGCCAAGTATTTGATAGCTTCAAAATCAATTCCAGAGAATGCAATCAATGTAGAATGGTTTGGTCAAGAAAAACCTATTGCAGATAATAAAACGGAAATAGGGCGTCAGACCAATAGACGTGTGGAAATCACATTGGTAGATGATGGGAATTTGAAAAATACAAGTGCTCCAGCAAATACTATTAAGGAGACTCCAACTGCTCCAAAAACAGAGCCTTCAAAAGTAGCTCCTAAAACTACTATACCATCTTCCACCCCTTCAAATGATGCTGCTCCTGTCAACTCATTAGAGAATGATTTGAAAGAAGATGCAAAAAGCCTTAAATTCATCATGGGAACTGACTCAATCAAGAAGATTGGATTGAGAACTACCACAAGAATAGCTGCAAATCTGGCAGATGCAACTTTTACTAAATTAAAAATTATATCGCATACAGATAATGGAAAATATATTACTTCTAATATTGAAATTGCAACAAAAAGGGCTGAATTAATAAAGAAGTTACTTTCTGATAAAGGCGTTCCTGTTTCAAAAATTGAAACAGAAGCCAAAGGAGATACTTCGCCTATTGAATCTAATGATTCTGAAACAGGAAAAGAAGCAAATAATAGAATTGAGCTTATATTGACAAAATAGTTCTATATTTGCAAAATTATATCGGAGACGTTTCTTTGAAAAAAGGAACGTCTCTGTTTTTTTAAATTACATAAATTATTTATTATATGTCTAATGTTTTTTTAACAAAAGAAAGTTTTGAAAAATTAAAATCTGAAATACAGTTTTTAAAAACGGAGGGAAGAGCTGAAGCAGGTGCTGCATTGGCTGAGGCTAGAGAAAAAGGGGATTTGAGTGAAAATGCTGAATATGACGCCGCTAAAGAAGAGCAAGCAAAATTGGAAAAACGTATTGCTATGCTGGAGACCGCTCTAACCAATGTTAGATTATTAGATATTAACGATATTGATACAAGTACTGTAAGTATTTTGACCAATGTAAAGGTTAAAAACTTAAAAGCAAATAAAGAGTTTAATTATCAAATTGTATCGGAAATAGAAGCCGATGTGAAAGTAGGTAAATTATCCGTTTCTTCCCCTATTGGTCGTTCATTATTGGGACATAAAAAAGGAGATAAAATTAATATTACTACACCTGCTGGCCCTATAGACTACGAAATTTTGGATATTTCAAAATAACTAATCGCATGTCATCTATATTCACCAAAATTATTCAAGGAGACATTCCTTCATATAAAATTGCTGAAAATGAATTTTGTTATGCATTCTTAGATATTTTTCCATTACAAAGAGGGCATATACTTGTGGTGCCTAAAAAAGAAATAGATTTGATATTTGATTTGGAAGATTCAGATTATAATGAATTGATGTCATTTTCAAGAAAAATAGCTAATGCAATAAAAAAGGCAATACCATGTGAAAGAGTAGGGATGACCGTAATTGGACTTGAAGTGCCACATGCTCATGTGCATTTAATTCCAATAAATAATGTAAATGATATTAACTTTGCAAATGAAAAGTTAAAGTTGAGCAATGAAGAATTTAAATCTATTGCTGAGCTAATTTCAAATAATTTATAAATCTAAAATATAATGAGACAAATTAAATTTAGAGATGCATTGCGAGAAGCTATGAGCGAAGAAATGCGAAAAGATCCATCTGTTTTCTTGATGGGAGAAGAAGTAGCTGAATATAATGGTGCCTACAAAGTAAGTCAAGGAATGTTAGACGAATTTGGTCCAAATAGAGTTATTGATACACCTATAGCAGAGCTAGGTTTTGCAGCAATAGGAGTTGGTGCTGCCGTGAATGGTACAAAGCCTATCATTGAGTTTATGACATGGAATTTTGCATTATTAGCTATTGACCAGATTGTAAATCATGCTTCTAAAATGCTTGCAATGAGTGCGGGCGAATATAGTTGTCCTATCGTTTTTAGAGGACCAAACGGAAGTGCGGGTCAATTAGGCGCTCAACATAGTATGGCTTTTGAAAGCTGGTATGCAAATGTGCCGGGATTGAAAGTAATTTCTCCTTCAAATGGATATGATGCAAAAGGATTGATGAAATCAGCTATATTAGACCCAGATCCCGTAATTTTTATGGAAAGTGAGGTTATGTATTCAGATAATTGTGATATCCCCGATGAAGAATATTATATCCCAATTGGAAAAGCCGACATAAAAAGAGAAGGAATTGATTGTACTATCGTTTCTTTTAATAAAATGGTGAAAGTAAGTTTGGCGGCAGCTGAAGAATTAGCGAAAGAAGGGATTAATGTAGAAGTAGTAGATTTGAGAACGATTAGACCCCTAGATATAGAAGCTATTGTAAACTCTGTAAAGAAAACAAATCGTCTTGTAATAGTAGAAGAAAGTTGGCCTTTTGGAAGTATATCTTCTGAAATTACCTATCAAGTTCAAAAACATGCTTTTGATTATTTAGATGCACCTATAAAAAGAGTGACGGGAGCAGATAGTTCTATGCACTATGCCGCTAATTTAGTAGAGGCATATATGCCCAATGTTTCAAAAGTGATGCAAGCAGTAAAAAGTGCTATGTACAAAAATTAAAAATAATTTAATTATTCGAAATTCCAAAGCCCAGAATTTATGTTCTGGGCTTTTTTTATAATTCCTGTAATTCGCCTTCTGATTTTGCAATAACACATGTAGCTAAGCTATTTCCAATTACATTGGTACTGGTTCGCGCCATGTCCATGAG
>JBIPMU010000268.1:0-2695 GCA_044377205.1 Chitinophagales bacterium
AACATACAAGTAAAAGAAATTCTGAAAATTTCAAAAACAGCCAATATAGATGGGAATATTCAAACGGGAAAATTGATTATAGAAGAGGGTGCTATTATTCAAGCTAAAATATCGATGGCTGGAGTACAAAAACAAGTTCAAATTACTCCAAATCAACAAGTCAATAAGCCCAATAACTAACCGGTTGATCCCATCAAAATACAATAAATTCGCAAAATATAGTGGACTAGCATTTCAGTTGCTTGCGTACATTTTAGTAGGATTTTTTATTGGAAAATGGGTTGATGGAAGAATGGCTAATAAAGAGCCATATGGCGTATTGTGTTTTTCAACAATATTCTTAATCATGGCACTATATAGTATCGTAAAAGATGTAATAAAAAGCGATAAATAAAATGAAGTGGTATATTTTCTACTTTTCTGCGATTGCTTGTATTGCTAATTTATTTCTATTTGTTTTTAAAATGGCACTAGACCGTTACTTGATATTTTTAGTATCTGTTTTTGGATTATTATCCTGTTTTTTTACTATTTTTAATTATTTTATCAAAAAAGAAAATAATCTTACCTTTTTAAAAGTATTTTTCGCTTCTATAGCACTCAAAGGAATTATTTTATTTGGATTTATGGCATGGTTTTACATAGCTAAATTTCCACAAATATATTATTATCTCTTAATGGTTTTGTATTTAAATTTTATAATTTTTAGCGTAGGTGTTACTACAAAATATAATTCTTAAATCTAATTAAATGAAAAAAATAACGCTATTAGGAACAGGAAAAAGCAGCCAACATCTTATTCAAAACTTGTATAGACATGTAGAATCTTGGAATATAGAACTAGTGATAGGCGACTTAGATATTTCGAGTTTTAAGAAAAAATATACTGATAAGCCACATGTTACATTTTTTGAGTTTGGAAAAAATAATTTTGAAGCGATTGAAGCTCATATTAAAAATAGTTATCTTACTATTTCAATGCTTCCTGCAACGCTTCATATACAAATAGCTAAAATGTGTCTAGTGCATGAAAGTCATTTAATTACACCTTCTTATGTGTCCGATGAAATGAAAGCACTGGACAGCGAAGCTAAAGCCAAAAATCTGATTTTCTTGAATGAAATGGGATTTGACCCAGGTATAGACCATCTTACTACCATGAAAATCTATCATGAGTTGCAAGAAAAAGGCGCACAATTGACTTCCTATAAATCTTATGCGGGTGGACTGGTAGCACCAAAATCTGACACCAATTCTTGGGGATATAAATTTAGCTGGAATCCTAGAAATGTAATTCTGGCAGGACAAGGTGGTACCATCAAGTATTTGGAAAACAATAAAAATAGATATATTCCCTACTACGCATTATTTCAAAATGCAGAGCAAGTTTCTATTTCCAATGGATCGACTTTTGATGGCTATGCCAATAGAGATTCCTTAAAATACAAAGAGGTTTATCAATGGAATGAAATTGAGACCTTATATAGGGGAACTTTGCGAAGACCCTATTTTTGTAGTGCATGGAATATCCTTGTTATGCTTGGATTAACGGATGATAGCTTTGAATTACAAATGCCATTAAATAGTACGTTTGCAGATTTTTACAATCATTTCTACGACAAAAAAACAATTAAAAAACAATTTGCTGCTATTTGGAATTCTGATATTGAAATAAAATTAGATTTTATAGGATTTAATGATTCAAAATCTATTTTGAAAAAAACAACTGGTAGCCCAGCAGCTATTCTTCAATCAATTTTAGAAGAAAAATGGGCCTTAGGTTCGGAAGATACCGACTTTGTAGTAATGGTTCATTATTTTGAATTTATCCAAAATAATAAAAAATACCAGATAGAAAGCTATATGACGCTAGAAGGAGAAGATGCAACCTACACCGCTATGTCCAAAACGGTAGGTATGCCCATTTTTTTCGCTGCAGAAATGATTTTAAATCAAAAAATTGAAGAAACAGGCATTTTGTTGCCATTAAAAAAAGAAATTTATGAGCCTATTTTGAAAAAATTGGAGGAAATAGGTGTGATTTTTCATGAAAAAATTATAGAATTAGGATAGATGGAAGGAGTTGTAATTCGTTCGACAGGATCGTGGTATAATATTTGGTGCCAATCGACAGAAGCCGAAATCACCGCAAGGCTCAAAGGTTCCTTTCGACAAGACGAATCTAAATTTACCAATCCCATAGCAGTAGGTGATATAGTAGTGATGACCTATGAAAATGGCGATTATATCATTGATCAAATCAAAGAACGTAGAAACTATATCGTTCGTCAATCGCCAAAACATAGGCTGGCAAAGCATATTATTGCGAGTAATCTAGATCAGGCTGCCTTAATCGTCAGTATTCAGAAACCTCGTACTTCTTCGGGTTTTATCGATAGATTTATCACAACCGCTGAAGCATATAATATCCCTGTAGTATTGATTATCAACAAAGTAGACTTATACAAATCGCCAAAAGATAAAGCTATTTTAGAAGAATGGATGCAAACTTATACAAATCTAGGTTATAAAGTTATAGCTACTTCTGCTGAAGAAAAAATAGGGTTGAATGAATTAAAAAATATACTAGACGGCAAACAAACACTTTTTTCAGGACATTCGGGAGTAGGTAAATCGAGCCTTCTCAATGCCATAGACCCGAGCTTGAATCTTCGGACCAATGTCATTTCAAAAG
>JBIPMU010000269.1:0-2650 GCA_044377205.1 Chitinophagales bacterium
ATTCAAATCATCTATTTTAGCACTTGTTTTTTAATCTTAGGAATAATTATATTCCGAAAAATGAATAATAATTAAAATGTCTAATTGTCTTTTTTGTAGTTCTGAATCTTTTGCGTACTTGCCTTTTGAAGATATTATTTTAAGTAAAATTAAACAAATAGGGGGTTTTAAATCCAAATTAAATTTTGTGGGGTTTGGTGGCGGAAGATTTCTTTTCAATGCAATGGCAAAAGGCTATGAAGATAAAGGAGAGGATTTTAGTAATGAGTTGACAAATAATATAGAAAATGCATATCCGCCGGCTCGTTTTCAAGAAATAGAGTCCTTTTATATTCAAAACGATATCTATGAGGTTATTTTTACGAGCAATGTGTTTGAGCATTTGATCAATCCATTAGAAGTACTACATAATCTAGTCCAAAGAATCCATCCAAATGAAATCTTAGTACTGGATGGCTCTATCGAAAACAATTTTATGCTAGCTGGAACATACCGAAAAATACTATTTGGCATACGAAAAAAAATGGGCAAAATAGTGTCTCATATCCCCAGGCATATTATATATGCAAATGCCAAAAATCAAAGACAATTTTTTGAACAACCTGGATTAGAAACTCTTTCATATAAGTTAGAAGAAATCCATTGCCCTTTTCCTATGCGATGGCAAACGGCAAATGATATAAAAGCAAAATACTTACTTATGATTGCTAAAATTTCTAAAACCTTAGGTTCCTGCCTTCCAAATAACGGAAATATTTTTTATTTTATAGGAAGAAAAAAATCTAGTTAATGAAAAAATTATTAGTTTTTTTTTCTGCAAATAAGCAAACGGTTTCACTTGAAAGCCATATTTTGGAATTGAGTAAATTAGGATTTGATATGTATTTTTTAACTTCATGTGAGGAAGGTATTTTGCATAAAAGATTAAGAGAAAAAGGGATAAAATGTTACACGAGTCCCATGCAATTTTCAAATAGTATAAATACATATATATTCAATTTTTTTTATGTTATTTATTTTATAATAAGAAATCAAGTTAATTTTGTTTTCCCGCATCTACACACACCCTGTTTGATTTCTTCATTCGCTCAATATTTTGTTTCTGCAAAATTTATTTTTTTTAGACATAATTCTAGTGTTTGGAATAATCAAGATTTATTTAATACAGATATTAATAAAAACGAGCGTATTGTAGATTCTATAATTAATAGAATGGCTAAAAAGATTACAGTCCCATCCGATGGTGTGAAAAACTATATGATAACTCATGAAAATGTAAATGCTTCAAAAATAGAAGTACTCCATTATATGTACGATTTTAGTATGTATAACGAACCTTCTTTGGAGGTTGTAGAAAAAATAAGGGAACAGTATACTTGTAATTTGTTGTTGATAATGGTTTCTAGAATGGTAAAGCACAAAAGGCATATTATCGTTCTTGAAGCAGTGAATCATTTAATTAAAGAAGGATATGATATAAAAATGCTTCTTTTAGATGAAGGACCAGAATTAATAAAATTAAAAAATTATGTTCGCGATAATAAATTAGAAAAACATGTATTTTTTATTGGGTTTGTTCAAAATTTTATTGACTATATGCAGGCTTCAGATTTATTGGTACAACCATCAATGACGGATGCAAGTAATAGTGTGGCGAAAGAAATGGGGCTGCTTTCAAAAGCAATAATGGTTTCAGAAGGAGTAGGTGATTATAGTGAATATGTTGTACATGGAGAAAATGGTATTTTAATTCCTACGATTAATTCAAAGGAATGTATAGAAAAAGAACTTAAACGTATTTATAATAAGGAATATGATATAATAAGTATAGGTAAAAAGTTAAGAGAGACCATATTTGATACATTCTCAAAATCAAAACTTGAGGAAGAATATATTACTTTTATAAAAAACAATTTATTATATAATCAATGAAAAATTACATAAAAAAAACGTTTTTTACAAATACCCTATTTGAGAATTTTTTAATTATTCTGTGTAGGCTACATTATTTTTTTTCAAAATTATTCCCATCCAACACCCATTACCCAAAATATACATACAGAACTGTATCCCGAAATGGTATTAAATATCATTTAGATATTAGCGATTATCAGGAATATTTAATATATTTTGATCTTAAAGAAGATTCCTCTGAACCATTTTTAGAGTATGCACCTTTGAAAGAAGGCGTTTTTATAGATATTGGAGCTAATATTGGACAAACAAGTATGAATCTTTCAAAAAAACTAGGGAAAATAGCCCATAAGATTTATGCTTTTGAGCCTATTCCCTCTACCTATGAAAAACTAAAGTACAATATATTATTAAACAATTTTTCCTCAATTGAAATTTTTAATATTGCTCTTGGAAATGAAGAAGATATTATGAAAATGGAAATGTCATGCCCCACTAATAGTGGAGGATTTAAGATGACTCCAAAAAATAGTATAATAAAAAATGAATGGGTTCAGGTACTTCAGAAAAAATTAGATGATTTTTATAAGTTGGATAATCCAATTCAATTCATAAAGATTGATGTAGAAGGATACGAAATAGAAGTACTGAAAGGAGCCGAACAAATCATCAAAAAATATACTCCTGTAATGGTTATAGAACTTAATGACTTGAATCAAAAAAGACAAAATAGTTC
>JBIPMU010000270.1:0-2648 GCA_044377205.1 Chitinophagales bacterium
AAAATTCAATGTAAAACAATTTTATGTAGATGGAAGCGGAGAAAGAACTATTAATATAGGTGAGTTAATTAAATAGTTTTGAACCTTCGTATAACTTCCGCTTACCGCATCGCTTCGGGACTCTCGACCTCGCTCGGCCTATGAAACATAACTCTCAGTCATGCTTTCTTGTTTTCGTAATAAGGCGCGTAGATGCTAACGTCTTTGTAAGACTCAGCTACGAGGAACGTCGGTAAGCTTATTCGTTATGCGTAATTAAAAAATTGACACTATAGAACATTTTTTTTAATTTAATTATGAGGATTTATGATAAATATAAATGAAGAAGTTGATCATTATTTTGAAAAAGTTGAACTTTTAAGTAAACAATCCAGACTTTTTAGAGAAAAAGACACTGAGCGTCTTTTCATTAACCTATTAGAAAGCATTGCAAATTCTTTGAGTATGTATGTCCGAAGTGATTATCAATATTTTGACTATGGTAAGAACATTAAACCTGATGCTACATTATTTACTGTTATAGGTGTACCTTTTGGTCTCTATGAAGCAAAAGATAAAAAAACAAATTTAGATGAAGAAATAGATGGTAAAATTAAAAGTGGTTATCCACTATATAATATAATTTTTGAAAATAGCGATAGATTTATTTTATATCAAAATAATGAAAAATTGTTAGATATAAGAGCAAGTGATAACAAGAAATCACTGATAGATTTACTCAAGAAGTATTTTGATTATGAACCCCAAGAGGTAAAAAGCTTTAATAGAGCTTTGTTGGAATTTAAAACTAATTTACCCAGCATTGTTAATAAAATTAGAAAAGATTATGGATCTAAAATTACAAATTATAGAAAAAACGTAGAAATTTCATATTTTACTGAATATTGTAAATCTACTATTAATCCAAATTTAGATAGCGATGATATATTGGAAATGATAATTCAGCATATATTAACAATTGATATATTTAACATTATTTATAATGAAATAGATTTTGTAAAGTATAATGAATTAGCAAAAAGATTAGATGAACTGGTTTCAATTTTATTTGAGTTAAGTGAACGAAAAAAGATGCTTGAGTCAGTTCATGGATTCTATGAGAATGTTAGAAGAAATGCAATTAATATAACAGATTACTCCATAAAAAAGAAATTTTTGATTAATTTCTATGAAAATTTTTACCAAGCATACAACCCCAAAGCAGCCGACAAGCTAGGAATTGTATATACACCAATAGAAGCAGTAAATTTTATAATAGGTGGAATAGACACACTTTTCAAAAGACATTTCAAGAAGAATATTTTTGAAAAAAACGTAATTTTCTTAGATCCTTGTACAGGAACTGGAACATTTGTATCAGAATTAGTTGAATACTTATACAAAAAAGTCTATAAAAAGAAAGATGGAGACAAGCTTTTAATAAATAAATTTAAAAATGAATTATTTGCAAATGAAATTTCAATATTGCCATATTATATAGCTTGTTTAAGTATTGAAAAAGTATTTTATGAAAAATTAAGAAAATATATTTTATTTCAAAATATAACATTACAGGATACATTAGATAATATAGTTTTTGATTACGATACCGTGGTTCATAAATTGGAAAACCATTTGGGAAATATGGAAAAAGATAATTTGAATAAGATAAAATTACAAAATCAACAAAAGATATCTATAATCTTAGGAAATCCACCTTACAATGCTAACCAGAAAAATGCTAATGAAAATAACAAAAACAGGAAATATCCCTATATTGATAATCGAATTAAAGAAACGTATGTCAAAAATAGTAATTCCCAAAAGACAAAAGTGTATGATATGTATTCAAGATTTATAAGATATGCCTCGGATCGAATTAATGATAAAGGCATGATTGCGTTTATTACGAATAATAGTTTTATTGATACAAAAACATTTGATGGTTTTAGAAAAAGTGTAGTTGATGAATTTAATTATATTTATATAGTAAATTTAGGGGGAAATTCTATTGAAAATAAATCTAGACCAGTAGGCAATATATTTAATATAAAATTAGGAGTGTCTATATCTTTTTTTATTAGAACAGGAGAAAATAAAAAATGTGAATTAAATTATTTTGAGATGGATGATTTTTTATCAGGTATTGAAAAGTTACATTTTTTAAATAATACTTCATTTACAAAAATTGATTTTAAAAAGATAAAATACGGAAAAGAATATTGGTTAAATAATAAAAAATCAGAATACGAAAAATGGTTTCCAATGCATTCAAAATCTGATAGTCATAAAAATATTTTTTCAACATATAAGAATGCAGTTCCTACAAATAGAGATAATTGGGTATATGACAATTCAATTGATTTATTAAAAGAAAAAGTTGAATATTTTATAGAAAATTTTAATAAATCAATTTATCAAAATGATTCAAGATTGAGCGGTGGAATTAAATGGAGTGATACGTTAACAAGTATATTTAAAAGTAAGAGTTTAATTGAAAAATTTAATAAAAATCTTATTATTAAATCAAACTATAGACCATTTGTTCAAAGATATTTGTATGCTGAGAAGAAACTATGCGATAGATTAACAGAATATCATTATAATTTTTATGGTAAAGATTTATCTTTAATTAACCCAACTATTTGTATATCTAAAGGGAATTCAAA
>JBIPMU010000271.1:0-2646 GCA_044377205.1 Chitinophagales bacterium
TTCACCATAGGAATTTTTTTATTTTTTTCAACTCACAAAGATATTAAAAAAAAATAAATTTAAATAAGAAAAATTTGTAACAATTTTTTTTCATTTTTTTTGGAAAAATTGCATCATTTTTGAAATTAAAAGGAGCCAAAAACGACCGATAAACTCCAATAAAAACTATTAAAAAATGTATTTCTATTCCCAAAATAGCTGTGTTCTAATAATCTGCTATCGTTGTAATGAACTAATTTATATCCTATACCAGTTTGTAGTTTAAAAATTTTTGTAGGCATAAGTGCTACTTTAAATTCTGGACTTACTGTCAGAAATGCTTTTGTATTTATTGTATTTCTTGTCCCTCCAAATTCTAAGTCATTTACATTGGATAATAAAGTACCAATTTTCGCTGATAAAATAAATTGAAGTGCCTTCTCTGCCAATATCACGCCACCAAATTGTAGTCCAAAATCAGAAGGATTTATCGATAGAATGGACGTATCATATTGCGAAGATAACTTATACAAATTGTTTTGATCATAATTTGTAATTGAAGTGGGCTGGCTTCCATAGTACAATCCTGCAAAATATACTTTATTTATAATCAATCCTCCTCCTCCATACATCCAATTTCCTTGATGTCTAGAATTTTGCATAATATTATATTCAAGATATCCATAGCCACCAATTCCATTATCATGAACTTGAGCTTTTATATTATTGTATAACAATAAAATTAATATAAAAATAAGATATATTTTTTTTTGCATGAATAGATTTACTTAATAAGTTCAATTTTTTTTGAATCTACTGCCCTATTGTCCTCTGCGCTTGTGTTCCATCCTTTCCAAAACATCCTCCCCTCTTTTTTATAATCTATTTTTATACCTTCTTTGAATTGAATCATAGTAGTATTTAAGTGCATGGATACCCATCCTGGTTTTTTGTGTGCAAAAACAGCTTTTGATTTTGAAACAGCCTTTGATTTCATGCCTTCTTTCCATCCTAGAAATTGCATACCTGTTTTTGAATATCCAATTCCATCTTTTGAATCATAATCTGTAAGTTCTATCTCATATCTCAATTCCTGTAACCATTGCTCCTCATTTAAAACAAAACCAAATGATTTTATTCCAAGGAATGAATTTTCATATTTTGTAGGTTGTCCGTATAGTTTTTTTTGGATAGGTTCATATGGCGGAGTTATATCAGTCGTCCATGCATAACTTTTTTTATTAAAAAAATCAAAGGCTATAGCATTCTCATCATCAAATCCAATAATTAAAAATGAAATTTTTAACTCATAATGAGTTGCATTTTTCATAATCGAACATTCAGCACTTCTACAATTAGAGACCCAATTGGAATTTATTTTCATCCTCAAATGGTTAGAGTCAATAAGATATGGATCTTCTATTTGTATATCAAATAAAATAGGTAAGTCAGACTTCTCTTCAGATTTTAAATCAAATCCATTAATTATAGATTTATACTTCTTTAATTTTTTCAACCAATTAGGCATATCAATTGAAATTTCTTTTGACTGCGATAGTAGCTGAGTTTCCTTGCCTGAAAGTTTAAGACTAATCTCTCCTTCATAAAATCGCATATGTTTTGATGCTACAACTGAATAAAATATTGTATAATAAGTGCTATCACTTCCCAGACCTGTTGCACTAAAATAATTACTTGATGCATTTTTAATGTCGTTGATTTTCACATTACATCCCATTCGATTGATCCTATGATTATAACTCCAAAGATGATTGAATCCTCTCCAAATCAAGGCTTTGTTATAGGTTTTTAAAGTCGTATCTGTTTCTAAATTTTGACTAGTAACTATATTTGAAAATGTAATAAAAAAAAATAGAAAAAGTACTTTTATCATGTTGTAAAACTATAAAACTTAAATCACTTCCACTGATTTTTTTGAAATCCAAAATGCACTATCCGATTCATTTTTAATGTAATATTGATTTTCTAAGTTTTCCAATAATTCAACTTTCTCCCCCATTTTTAATAACCCTAATTTTTGATTCATATTGGCATCTTTATAGCCATAGGTTTCTGATACTATAATTATTCCTTCGTTTCTATCTTTCAAAATTGATTTTTTTGAAAAAATAATGATTATACTTATTGTTCCAAAAAAAAGAAAAATATAAAATAGTCTTTGAAATTGAAAATTGCCATTTTTCTTTTTTATGATATATAATAGCATAGCTAGTATAATAAATAAAAAACAAATCATCTGCCATCCAAAAATTGAAAACAAATCTAAAAGCGATAGCCACCATTTGACAAAAAATAATTGATTGTTTTCATTGGATAAATTCAATTTGGCACGCGCAATTTTTAAGTTTAGCTGCGCTTTTTCATTGTTGTAATGCTGTTTTACCGCTTTTTCAAAATACAAAATAGCTTTTGCCCATTCTTTTTGGCTGGCATAGGCCGTTCCAATATTGTTGTATATCAATGATTTATTAAGTGTTTCATCTTTGGCTTGTCGATTCCAAATAGAAATAGCTTGCGAATAATTTTCTTGTTTATAAGCTTTTTCGGCATCTTGAAGCGATTGTGTATTTCCAAAGAAATAAAAACAACTCCAAACTATCAGTATCGTATATTTTCTCATCATCTTATTTTTTAGTTTTTCCAATT
>JBIPMU010000272.1:0-2643 GCA_044377205.1 Chitinophagales bacterium
TTTTACGAGCAATTCGGAACAAAAAAAACAGAGTACTATTACAACGCCCTTAGTTTTCTCTGAAAAACATAAAATCCACTAAATACTGCCCCATTTTAAAAAAATGTGATTATTTTTGTGTTTTATATCAATTTTTTAAAGCACAATGATAAAAGTAACTTTTCCCGATGGGAACGTAAAAGAGTATAGCCAGGCTATTTCCCCATTGGAAATAGCAAAAAGTATCAGCCATGGGCTGGCTTCCAAAATATTGGTTGCCAGTATTAATGATAAGGTATGGGATTTGGAAAGACCCTTGACCGATGACTGCGCTATAAAACTTTTCACGTGGGACGATAAAGAGGGAAAAGAAACCTATTGGCATAGTTCGGCACACCTTATGGCTGAAGCATTGGAAGAATTATATCCCAATACTAAATTTGGTATTGGACCAGCAATAGAAGCTGGTTTTTATTATGATATTGATTTAGGTGGCAAATCGCTTTCAAGCGAAGATTTAGGCGCAATTGAAAAGAAAATGAGACAATTAGCCGAAACAAAAAATCCATTTTTGAGAAGCGAAGTTTCCAAAACAGATGCCATTGAATATTTCACAAAAAAAGGAGATCAATACAAACTTGAATTACTACAAGATTTAAATGATGGCGAAATTACTTTTTATCAACAAGGAAATTTCACAGACCTTTGTCGTGGTCCACATTTGCCCAATACAGGATATATCAAATCTATAAAATTGATGAGTATTGCTGGAGCCTATTGGAGAGGAAATGAAAAAAATCCAATGATGACTCGTATTTATGGGATTACATTTCCAAAACAAGCGGATTTGGATGCACATTTGGCAATGATAGAAGAAGCAAAAAAGCGTGACCATAGAAAATTAGGAAAAGATTTAAGCATTTTTGCTTTTGACGACATGGTAGGACAAGGGCTTCCACTTTGGTTACCAAACGGTGGTATCATTATTGAAGAATTAGAGAAATTAGCAAAAGAATCGGAACAAGCCGATGGATATCATAGAGTGGTAACACCTCATATCGCTAAAGAAATCATGTATCAGACAAGCGGTCACCTTCCTTATTATGCCGATAGTATGTTTCCACCAATGGAAATAGATGGTACAAAATATTATTTGAGAGGGATGAACTGTCCTCATCATCACAAAGTTTTTGATGCGGAGCCTAAGTCATACAAAGATTTACCATATAGATTAGCAGAATATGGTACTTGCTACAGATATGAGCAGAGTGGAGAACTTTTTGGGCTTATGCGAGTTCGCGTTCTTCATATGAACGACGCTCATATTTATTGTACAAAAGAGCAATTTGAAAGCGAATTCAAAAAAGTAAATGCTATGTATTTAAAATATTTCAAAATATTTGGAATTGATAAATACAAAATGAGACTTTCGCTTCATGAACCTAGCAAATTGGGGGTTAAATATATCAATGAACCTCAATTATGGCAAGAAACCGAAGACATGGTTCGTCAAGTATTGATAGATTCTGGCATTCCATTTGAGGAAGTAAAAGATGAGGCTGCTTTTTATGGTCCTAAGATAGACGTAGAAATTGTAAGTGCTATAGGAAGATGGTTTACGTTGGCTACTAATCAAGTAGACTTTAATTCTGGCAATACATTCCATTTAAAATTTACAAATAGTAATAATGAACCCGAAGTTCCTTTGATTATTCATCGTGCGCCTTTAGGAACACACGAACGATTTATTGGCTTCTTGCTAGAACATTTTGCAGGTAATTTCCCTACTTGGTTGGCACCTCAGCAAATTGCAGTATTACCAATTAGCGACAAATTTATGGATTATGCTCAACAAGTAAATAATTCACTTGTTCAAGCAGGATTCCGTAGCAAAGTAGACGAACGTAATGAAAAAATAGGTAAAAAAATTAGAGATGCTGAAATGCTGAAAGTACCTTATATGCTTATAGTAGGTGAAAAAGATATGAACGAGAATAAAGTATCAATTCGAGTTCATGGTAAAGGCGATGTTGGATCAGAAGATCTAACTACATTCATTTCGGCTATCTCCAAAGAAATAGCTACAAGACAATTGGAACACAACTTCTAATTTACATAATATCTATTCAAACAACAAACTACCTACACGAAGGATTGTAGATCCTCTTTCTATTGCCAACTCATAGTCGCCACTCATGCCCATAGAAAGCTCTTTGATATCAATATTCTGATACTTATAACTTTCAAAAGTTGCCTTCAAGACATCAAATTCTTGGGCTATTTGAATTTTATCGTTTGTAAATGTTGCCATGCCCATTACACCATCTATTTTGGTATTTTGCAAAGATAAAATTTCTATTTCCGAATAAATTTCCAATGCTTTTTCGGGATCAAAACCAAATTTCGTATCTTCATCAGCAATATGAAATTGAAGTAATGCATGGACTCTTTTATTTTGCTTAATGGCTTGTTTTTCTATTTCTTTGAGCAACGAAATACTATCTATGCCATGAATACGATATACATAAGGAAGCAAAGCCGATACTTTATTGCTTTGCAAATGTCCAATCATATGCCAGCGAATATCTTGAGGCAATAATGGCGCTTTTCGGATGATTTCTTGTACTTTATTTTCTCCAAAATCTCTTACACCCAAATCATACA
>JBIPMU010000023.1:0-9273 GCA_044377205.1 Chitinophagales bacterium
CGAGAAAAAAAGTACAGGTGTATACCATTTGTATGATTTTGAAGCACCAACCGATTTAGTTGAAAAACTAGAAATCCAATACAAAAGAGATGAGTCAATCTTGAGATTTATGACTATCAAATTGGATAAATACGGTGTGGAATATGCTAACAAAAGAAAAGAAAATTTAGCTGGAAAGAAAAAAGCAAATAATAATAAAAAAGAGGAGGGAACCCATGAGTAAAGCAAATCAAAGTATTAGATATCTAACTACATTAAAGTTAGGCCAAAAAAGCAAAAAATATTGCAGATTCAAAAAAATGGGCATCAAGTTTATCGACTATAAAGATGCTGGTTTTTTATTGCGTTTTGTAAATGAGCAAGGTAAAATTTTGCCAAGAAGACTTACAGGAAACTCTTTGAAATATCAAAGAAAAGTAGCGCAAGCGGTAAAAAGAGCTAGACAAATAGCGTTGATGCCTTATGTAACCGATTTGTATAAATAATTTGTAGGAAAAATTAAAATCGAATAGAAATGGAAGTAATTTTAATAAATGACGTAGAAAAGTTGGGATATGCTGACGACGTGGTAAACGTAAAGCCAGGATATGCTAGAAACTTTTTAATCCCTAATGGATTGGCAGTAGTAAGCAATGCTGCAAACTTGAATCTTTTAAATGAAAGAATCAAAAGAAGAGATAAAGTAGAGGCAAAACAATTGGCAAATCTTCAAGCAGTAATTGGCAAATTGGCTGAAACTAAAATAGAAATTGGCACAAAAGTAGGTGGAAATGGAAAAATCTTCGGATCGATCTCTGCTATGCAAATTTCAGAAGTTTTGAAATCTAAAGGTGTAGAAATTGATAGAAGAAAAATTTCTGTAAAAGAAGGCGATATCAAAGAAGTAGGAAGCTATACAGTATTAATTGCTCTTACAAAAGAACAATCTGTAGAGTTGCCATTAGAAATATTTGCTGAATAATGCAGGTATTGAAAAAAATTCTTAATTAAAAAAAAGATAAGCCGAACACTTAAACGAAAATGAGTGTTCGGCTTTTTTGTTTAATCTATAAATTATATATAATGAATACCAATTTTGATGAAAATTTAAATGTATGGGTAGCAAAAAAAAGAGAAGCGCTAGAACTTAGCCATATCTGCTCTACCTTAGAATTTGACAAAAAAACAGATTTAGTGCTTTTTAGAAGAAAACTTTCGGACAAAAGCGTAACCGAAATTATAAATTATCATGAATACGCTGTACAGTTTGCCGATATGGCAATAGACACTGCTACTACATTGACAATAGCAAGAGAAATTGCTAAATTAGATTTGGCGCCTTCAAGAATTGACTTGGGTAGATTGGCAAAAGAATGGATACAAGAAGGTAAAGACTATAATACTGCTGCTGATTTTATTCAAAACAAATTGCAAAATTTCATTGGCAAAGACAAAAAACAAATCGAACCAAAAGATGTAGTTCTTTTTGGATTTGGTAGAATTGGTAGACTAGTAGCACGAATGATTAGCGAAGAGAATGGCTCTCAATTGCGATTAAAAGCTATTGTTATTCGCATGAAAAATGAAGAAGAACTCATCAAAAGAGCGTATTTGCTCAAAAAAGATAGTATTCATGGACAAATGAAAGGTACGGTAGCCTATGATGTAGAAAAAGGAATTTTGATAACTAATGGTCAACAAATCAAAATAATTACCGAATCAGATCCAGCCAATATCGACTATACTCAATATGGCATTAATGATGCACTTTTGATTGATAGCACAGGTGTTTTCCGTACCGAAGAGCAATTGAGCCAACATTTGAAATCAAAAGGAATAGCAAAAGTATTATTGACGGCTCCTGGCAAGGGAAGTATGCCTAATATTGTATATGGTGTGAATCACAAAGAATTTGATATTACAAAATATAATGTTTATTCTGCGGCATCTTGTACTACCAATGCTATTGTCCCTGTATTGAAAGTTTTGGATGAGACATATGGCATAGAAAGTGGACATATTGAGACGGTACATGCTTTTACAAATGACCAAAACTTGGTAGATAATTTTCATAAAAGTTCTAGAAGAGGTCGTTCAGCACCAATGAACATGGTTATAACCGAAACGGGGGCTGCAAGTGCAGCGGTTAAAGCACTTCCACAATTGAAAGGCAAGCTGACAGCGAATGCGGTTCGTGTTCCTATACCTAATGTTTCGTTGGCTATTTTGGCTTTAAGATTGAAGAAAGAAACATCTCTTGAAGATATGAATGCTACTATCAAAAATGCTGCAACTCATGGGGATTTAATCGAACAAATAGATTACTCAGTAAGTACAGAGCTAGTTAGTACCGATGTAATTGGGAACTCTCATGCCCTTGAATATGATAGCAATGCTACCATTATCAGTGAAGACAAAAAAAGTGCTACAATATACGCATGGTATGACAATGAATTTGGCTACACATGTCAAGTAATTCGTTTGGCAAAATATATTTCAAATGTTATTCGTTTGACTTATTACTAAGATAATACTTTTTTAATTATATCCAAAAAGCCAATCGAGATAAAATCGGTTGGCTTTTTTTTTAATGAAATTATATTTTATCTAAAAATTAAAAATAGGATAAACATAAAATATAGTATTTTTGCAGGATTACATAAATTTTCAAATACATGAAACCTACTTTTTTGTTTATATTCTTATCAATACAACTTTTCCTTTCTGCTCAAGCAAACAAAGAAGTAATGGGTACTTGGCTTTCGGAAAATAAAAAGCAAAAAGTAAAAGTATTCTATCTAGAGAGTACAAAAAAATATTATGGAAAAATCACATGGATGTATGAAGACGACCAAGAGGCCGGAAGAATTATGCTAGATGTAAACAATCCTAATCCAGCACTAAGGAATAGACGCATGACAGGAACTTTGATGATGATGGATTTTCAGCAAGAAGGAAAATACAAATATAGAGGCTATGTATATGATCCTATTTCGGGGAAAAAATATCGTTGTCTTTTAACTTTAAGACCCGATTTTAAAACTGCTGAAATTCGCGGATATATTTTCCATCCATGGATAGGCAGAACTGAAATTGCCTCTAAAATTGCAGAATAATCATGTCACAATATACAGCATTTGAAGAAAAACTCAATTTTTTGAGTCATTTGATTGGGTTATTATTCTTTTTAATTGCTTGCCCATATATGCTTTTCAAGGCTATTCTTTCGCATAATCCCTCTAATTTAGCAGGACTGATAATATATTCTGTGGGATTAATTGCGGTATATGCTACATCGAGTATGTATCATTATATCAAAAATACAGAACTAAAACTAAAATTCAGAACCCTAGACCATATGGCTATATTCCTGCTTATAGGCGGCACATATACCCCTGTAGTCAATAAATTTATTCCTAATCCATTAGCAACAATATTCTTAACTATTTTATGGATTATACTCATTTTGGGAATTTTCATGAAGTTCTTTTTTATGGGACGTTTTAAGGCTTTTTCTATAGGATTATATGTTTTTCTTGGCTGCATGGTTCTATTTATTATCAAACCCATAGTAGTATCTATGCCTCATGATATTTTTATATTTATATTGTTGGGTGGGGTATCTTATTTGGTAGGAGTTCTATTTTATATTCAAAAACATCGAAAATATACACATCTTATTTGGCATATATTTGTTCTTACTGCAAGTATTTTTCACTTTGCAGCTATATACAAAACCACCTTTGATATATAAAAAAAATAGGCCTCATATAAAGTGAGGCCCATTTGAGAAAGTTCGAAGAATGATATTTTTAGAACCAATTTGCCCAAGTAGGCTTTGAAGCACCGTTTCCAGCACCTGTAGTTGTTCCTTCTGTAGCTACAGCAGATACATTCACTGTTGCATTAGCAGTACTTGTTCCTTTAGTTTTTGTTGTTACATCTGTAAATTGAACATTGTTTACTTTCAAAGAACCAGCTGTAAGATTTGCAATAGTTTCATCATGTTGAACACCAATACCCACAGAGTATCCTTGAACAAAAGCATTTGTAATATTTGACTTAACACCTCTTCTTAAGAAAATACCTTCTTTTTGAGAACCTACAGTTTGTGTAGCTGTAGCGCCTCTTCCTATTACCGATACATTTTTAATTACTGGGTTTGAATAAGGTAAACTAGCAAATGCAGTTGGATGATTATCAGCTTCAATACCTCTACTATCAGAAGAAGCATTTGTGTTTGTATTAATACTATACAAGTTTTCTAATGTACCTACATAGCCCAAATCATAGTCAAAATTATCATCATCATTATTTTCAGCATATAAATAGCTACCATTTACGGTTCCACCATACCACTCAAAAGCATCATCACCACCATTAATAATAGCTATGTGATCATAATTAGAACCACTACCTACACTAAAAAAAGAAATTCCATTAAATTCTTTATCTCCATTTTTGGCACCAGTATTTCTAATAATACAATAAGACATAGAACCTGAGTTGTCCGTTGCATCTGCTCCACCATATTGTGTACCATTAATTTCTGAAGCGGCATCCACTCCTACGTTATTTGGAGATTTACCATGGATACAAATTCCTCCCCAGCTTCCAAAAGCAGTTCCTGTAGATGTAAATATAACCGGACTAGAAACGGTTCCATTTGCATTTAATTTGCCACCTCTTTCTACAGAAATGAATAGATTTGATGCTCCAAATGCAGTTTGAGCTTCTATTATTGCACCAGCTTGAATAGTCAATGTAGCTCCTGTTTTGATTACTAATGGGCCTATTAGTTTGTATTTAAGACCTGCTCTTAATACTACTTCTCCATCTACGATGTTTCCTTGCAAACTATCTTGTACAAGATTGAAAGAAGACGAGTTTGTTGTAGTTGTTTTTTTACAGCTAGAAACTGTAATAATCGTAACTAAAACGATTGTGATTGCTAAAATTTGTTTTTTCATTTTTTTTTGTTTTTTGGGTTAATTAATTTATTTTTGGTTGTTTTTTATTTAAAAATTATAATTAAATCCTAAGGAAATATCCATTCCTTTTTTAAAGGAAGAAATGGTAACTGGATCTTTTCCTGGTACTTCCTGATATCGATCAATGTCAGGATTCAAGATATTTCTGAAATTAAATGATACATTGATTTTATCACTTAGTGTGTGTCTTGATATTAAATCTAGAGAAGGTACTCCTTTTTCATATACATCACCTGCACCTTGAGCGCCCAGTGAGTATAATCTATCAAAGAAATAATTACATACCAAAGAGTATTGCGGTTGATATTTCTTGAACTTCATTCTCAATGTAAGATCAAAATTAAAAATTAATGGAGAAGCACCTTGCAAACCTGAGCTAGTATTGGTAAAAATAGCAGAAGTATATCCAGCATTTTCTTTTGAAATTTTATCTTTGTTCAAATCTTGTCTACTGTACAATGCAGAGACATTGACCCCTCCTGTCAAAGCATATTTAAAAGAACTATCGCTACCATTCATTTTATCTATTAAATTTTTCTTGAACTCCAATTCTGTCCCAAAAACCATAGCCAATTCTCCAGAATTTGCAAACACCATCTGATCCGCACCTGCTGACGCTTCAAATATCTTATTTATTGGATTTTGAATAAATTTTCCAAAACCTGCAATTGAAAATAATTCGGTAGCAGAGGGGAATAATTCATATTTAACGTCTAAATTGTAATTATCTGATGCATACAAATAAGGATTTCCACGTGTATTATAGGTACTAATATCATAGTACAAAAATGGAGCCAACTCTTTGAACTGAGGCAATGTATAGGTCTTGCTAAATGCTAATTTTAAATTTTCTTTTTCAGAAATTTCATGTTTTAAATTTATAAATGGAAGAATTTTCATATCTGAATACCCTACATCTCCTTTATTGGGATAAGTTGACGTTATATTCCAATTTACATATTGATTTATCAAATCTATTCGAGTTCCAAAATTAACAGATAACTTATCACTAACTATATAATCAAATCCTAAACTTGGTGACTGAATACTCAATTCTCCAGAATAATTATTTTGATCTATTCTTCCATTTTTAGGATTTTCATCCTCCATTGTGAAAAATCCATTTGAAAAATTTGCTTCGGTAAATGCAGCATCTATTGTATTTGGATTGATCCCATTATTTAAAGCCGCATTGGGTCTATAAACAAAATCTGATTGTTCAAAATAACGGTCTTTATATCTCAAAGTATACCCTATAGACATTGTGAGCTTATCATTTCCATTCGCTGAATCTTGAATTAACTTATACTTTCCATTTAGGTTTAATGAGTAATCTTTATCAGATAGCTTCTGATAATATGAGCTATGATCTCCAGAATTATTTACCAAAAACTTATAAATTCCATCTTTTATAGTTAGAGAAGTAGTTAATCTATCTGGTTGATTATTCTCGATAAAATTTGATGACCCACTTAGAACAAAAGATAGTTTATCACTTGGTCTCCACTCATTTATAGATTGAATTACAAACAATTCGCTAATATCCTTTACCATTCTTCTTCTATAAACACTATCATTAATACCATTATTAAATCCAACATATTCATTTACTTGATTACTAACGGTTCTAAAACCAAGTAAATTGAGCTTAGACTTAAATTTAGCACTAGTTGATAACGTCATATTCATCATAGCATTTTGATTTACATTCAATACATAACTTGTTTTATTGAAATTTTGAGCATCTCCGCCCGATGCATAAATTACTTTAGTAAGACCATTGTATTGATAAAACTTATGACTATTAGATGCTGTACCAAATAAACTAAACTTTGTTTTCATTCCAAAGTTCTTTGAAAATCCTCCATTTATGTTTATTTCACCATTCAACCTAGGACTAGATCGTTGTTCTGGCTGCCAATTTCTTTCTACAAACTTTCCTTCTACTAATGTAGGGAGCTCTTTATTTTCAACAATTCCTAATAAATTTACTCCCGATCCAAAATTATCATTTGAAATTGCATTTGTATTGAATCCTGTTTTTATCCCAATATTTAAACTTGGTTTTCCCGAAAATTCTTTTGTAGCTATATCAATAGATGCGCCTCCAAAATCTCCTAATAAATTTGAATTATATGTTTTGCTTACTCCAATATTCTGAATGACATCAATTGGAAAATAATCCAATGAAATATTTTTAAACTCTGGATTATCTGATGGCAAAAACATACCATTTAATGTAGTGGTATTATATCTATCACCCAATCCTCTTACATAGATCTGATTGCCTCCACCTTCTTCTTTACTAATTCCAGCCATTTTTACCACAGCTGCGCCCGCGTCACTCGCTCCTTTTCGGCTCATTTCTTGTGCACCCATTTTTTCTTGAATCACAACTTGTTTTTTTTGATCCAATAGAGTAGCTTGTTCACTTTCTTTGTTTTTTGTACCTCTTACTAGAGCACCTTTTACTTTTTTTACACTTGCTTTTAATACAAATGATTCGGCTATATTTTTACCTTCAATTAGTTGAAAAGATTTAGAAACCGTTTCATAATTTAGGTTGCTAATTTCTATTTCAAAGGTTCCAGATGCTGGAAAAACAATTTTAAAGAATCCATTTGCATCTGTTTTTGCACCCAGAGACAGATTCTTTACTTTTACAAAAGCAAATCCTACAGGATTGCTGTTTTCATCTTTTACGGTTCCCGTAAATGTAATTTGGCTGTACAATGACACACAGCTCATTGTTAATAAAATAATAATAATTTGTAACTTTCTCAAAACACTTAATTTTTTAATTTCGAGTGCAAATTTAAGTTGAAATTGCACTGACTTGAATTAAGGTACGGTTAAGAATTTTTACAATTATTAACTATATTTGAATTTAATGTTAAGCAAATGTTATGCAATAAATACAAACGCCCAATTGACTTGCAATTGGGCATTTTATATAAAAATATTAATTTTTAAATCTACTTAGTTGTATCTACTATTGTAGTGTCATTGTTAAGCATCACTGAATCTTCAGTATTTATAGTGGAAGAATCCAATGATGTAGCATTTGTAGTAGATTGCATTTCTGCTTGATCTACATTGCTTCCTTTATTGAAAAATAAAAATAATAAAATAGCTAATACCAAAGCAAATATTAAAGGTAATAACTTCTTAAATAAACTTGCTGTATCCTCTGATGAATCTATTATACTTTGATCCCTTATTTCGTCATTTTTTATATTATTTTCTTCCATGATTTTTTTTGAATTAATTTTGAGCAAAAATATTCTATTTTTACCATTCATTTAAAAAAATAATTTTGATACTAATCGTAGGTGGTGGATTGGCCGCTTTTTCATTAGGTAAAATCCTCTTTGAAAAAGGTATTTCTTTTCAAATCATAAAAAACGAAAAACCAGCCGCTTCTATGATTTCATCGGGAATTATTAATCCTATTTCAGGTAGAAATTTTGTGCTTTCTTGGAAATATTATGAATTCCTTAATACCGCAAAATCTTTTTATCAAATTGAAAAACAATCTTTTATCAATCCTATTTTGATAGAAAAATATGTAGAAGATCCCATTTCCTATTCCAACCTACTTCTATCGATAGAATCAAAAAAAGAATGGATAGAAATTCTTGAAAATCAAAAGGTAATTATCAAAAATTCCTATCAAGTATCCGTTCCAGATTTCTTGGAATCCTTAGAGTCTATTTTTCAAAATAATCAACGTATTATTTATGAAAATTTTGATTATGAACAAGTAAATACAGCTACTCATTATTATAAGGATATTTCATATCAAGCTATAATTTTTGCGGAAGGAATAGGTGTATTGAACAACCCTTTTTTCAATCATCTCCCTTTTGCGCCCAATCGTGGAGAAGCGTTGGAGGTTTCTTCAATAGAATTTGATCTAAAAAATGTACTTCACAAAGGAAAATTTATTTGTCCATATAAGAATCATTATTGGATAGGTTCTTCATTTGATAGAGTTTCCATAGATGAGCCACTTCATACCGAAAAAGCAAAAAAAGAATTAATTTCAAAAGGAAATTTCTTTTTTGGAGATACCCAATTTGTTGTACTAAATCATTTAGCCGCATTTCGATCTACAACACACGATCGAAGGCCTTTTATAGATAGGCATCCTACCATTCCTAATTTATTTATTTTCAATGGTTTTGGCACCAAAGGCGTATCACTTATTCCTCATTATGCGATAGAATTAATACAAAATATATTAGACAAAACTCCCATTTCAGAAGAGGTTCAGATTCTACGAATTAAAAAAGACAAAAAA
>JBIPMU010000273.1:0-2623 GCA_044377205.1 Chitinophagales bacterium
GATGGATCTACTCGCGTATTTATGCAAGATTATGACACGTGCACGATAAAAGGATTTGCAGAAAAAGACGGCATAAAAATTGGATTTGGTGAATGCAAAACTCAAGTTTTACCAGCGCTATAGTACCAAATGATTCTTCAAGACTTCTTTTTTTCTATTGACAAAAATCTCTTTATTGTCTTTCATCATGAAATTAAGAATGGTTTTTTTGATTCTCTATGCCCTATTCTTCGAGAAAAGAAAACTTGGATTCCTTTATACTTCTTTATTGCTTTTTTTATTTATAAAAAATATCCTGCTCGCTGGAAATCGCTATTTTTAGTTTCAATACTGGCAGTAGTTCTTTCTGATTTTTTATGCGCTCAAGTTTTAAAAGTTTTTTTTGAACGCATCCGGCCATGTGTATTATTTGATGGAGAGTGGTTTTATCACACTTTTCATCTTTGTAGCTCAGGAACATACAGCTGTCCCTCATGCCATGCATTAAATCATACCAGTTTAGCGGTTTTTTGGGCATATATATTTCCTCAAAAAAAATATTATATTTTACTTATTTTATGGATTTTACTAATTGGATTTAGCCAAATATACATTGGGGTTCATTTTCCTTCAGATATAATTTTTGGATATATCATAGGTGTAATTTTTGGAAGAATATGTATATTCATAGCAAAGAAAATAGATAATAAGCCCGTCTAATTTTAACTAGAATTCTTTTTATTTAAGTCCTAAGTTAAAAAAATTACTACCTTTGTAATGTGGGAAATAAATCTCATAAATATATTGCTATAAACCTAAAAAGGAATATGTTCAAGACAAAAATAATTGGTACAGGTAGCGTAATTCCTGATATTATTATAACAAATGAAGATTTTTTATCACACGAATTTTATGATGAAAATCAAAAAAAATTGGATGTTTCGGGCGAAGTAATCGTAAGAAAATTCAAGTCCATCACAGGCATTGAGGAACGAAAATATGCTCAACAAGGCTTGAATACTTCAGATTTGGCTACAGAAGCTGCTCTTAAAGCGATAGCGGATTCTGGGATTGATCCTGAAACGCTTGATCATATTATCGTTGCTCATAATTTTGGCAATATAGTCAATCAGTCCATTCAATCCGATGCCGTTCCATCATTGGCGGCTAGGGTAAAACATGCGCTAAAAATTCGTAATCCAAAATGCGTGGCTTATGATATGCTTTTTGGTTGTCCAGGATGGGTACAGGCCTTTATTCAAGCAGATTGTTTTTTTAAAGCGGGTGTAGGTACCCGAGCACTTGTAATAGGTGCCGAAACCCTTAGCCGCGTTACCGATCCACACGATAGAGATTCCATGATATTTTCCGATGGTGCTGGCGCTTGTGTTATAGAATTTGTAGACTCAGATTCGGGACTTTTGAATCATTGTACCCTTTCTCATAGCATGGAAGAGTTAGATTACATCTATTTTGGAGCTTCCTATAAGCCCGATTCCTGCCCAAATCATAGATATATAAAAATGAAAGGACGCAAGGTGTATGAATACGCATTGAAACAAGTTCCTCTTGCAATAAAAGAATGTATAGATGACTCTAAAATTGGTATTGAAAATATCAAAAAAATATTTATTCATCAAGCAAATGAAAAAATGGATGAAGCTATAGTAAGAGATTTGTTCAAGCTCTATAATAGAGAAGTCCCCGAAAAAATTATGCCCATGTGTATTCATAAGTTCGGGAATAGCTCTGTGGCTACAGTTCCCACACTTTACGACATGGTTCTACGCAATCAAATAAAAGAACATAACGTGGCAAAAGGCGATGCAATTGTTTTTGCTTCAGTTGGAGCTGGCATGAATATAAATGCCTTCGTATATGTAGTATAATTTGGCTATCCGTATTATTTCTCTTTTAAGTATAACAAAAAAAATCCCACTTCAAATTAAGTGGGATTTTTGTTTTATTAAAAATTAGCTTACATGTTAGCTATTAGCAAATTGCTTACGAATAATATTCAACGCGCCACCTTCTTTAAACCACTCAATTTGTTGTGAATTGTATGTATGATTTGTTAGAATAGTTTCTTTGCTACCATCTTTATGGGTGATTTCCAATGTCAATGGCTTGCCTTCTGTAAAATCATTCAATCCTAAAATGCTTACTTTATCATCTTCTTGGAATTTATCATAATCTGCTTTATCTGCAAATGTCAAACCTAGCATTCCTTGTTTTTTCAAGTTGGTTTCGTGGATACGTGCAAAAGATTTTACCAATACTACTTGTACACCCAAATGACGTGGTTCCATAGCTGCATGCTCCCTAGAAGAGCCTTCTCCATAATTTTCATCGCCTATTACGATACTTCCAATGCCTTTGGCTTTGTATTGACGCTGAACCGTAGGAACTTCTTCGTAATTTCCAGTCAATTGGTTTTTTACACTATTGGTTTTTTCATTGAAGAAGTTTGTAGCACCGATGAGCATATTATTAGAAATATTATCCAAATGACCACGATATTTCAACCATGGCCCTGCCATAGAAATATGATCGGTAGTACATTTTCCTTTCGCTTTGATAAGGATAAATAAATCGGTAAGATCTTGACCATTCCATCTTGCAAATGGACTCAATAATTGCAAAC
>JBIPMU010000274.1:0-2622 GCA_044377205.1 Chitinophagales bacterium
TACAAAAATAGAATAATATTTAATTTCACAAAATTAATTTAACTTTTTTTATAAATAAAAATTTTAAATTTTTCTCCTGGCAATAAAACATCTCTACAAATACGATTATTATTATCCCCTAAATGATTGTCACTATTAAATTTATTTTTGCCAACAACACTAAAGAAAATATTCAATTTATCACAAGGTTTTACATTTACAGTCATATTATCTATAATAATACTACTTGAAAATGAAAACACTCTATCATCAAGCAAATTTTGTGTCATTTCAACTTTCCTTTCTAACACATAACTAGTGTTTCCTGATAATTCTGTATTGAACGTTTTAATATTTTTATTATCGTTAGTAGATGTTATTTCCGACAAAATCATTTTTTTACCATCTAATTTACAATCTTCTTCGATTAGTTTTGTGTATATAGTTTCATCATCTTTTGCTAAAGAAGAAATTCTAAAATCTATGTATATTGGATCTGTTGTTTTTGCTTTAACTTCAAAATTTGAAACCTCTGTAATTTTAACAATATTTTCATCCAAAAGTTCTAAATTTATTTGAATTCTAAAATTATTGTAATAATAGGTTAACATTTTATCATTAAAAAAATCGTTTTCTAATTTCTTAACTATTGAATTTTTCAACTCTGGAAATGCCTGTTCAAATTGACAAGTTGTTACCCTTGACCAAATATCTTGAATGTCCGTCCTCTTTAATAAAAAATCATCTGATAATGCAAGTATTTGAAATTTATCCTTTAATAAGAAATCAAACTCATCAGATAATATTACTTTTTGAAAGTTTTTTTTGAAGACTACTAAATTATTAATCAGTTTAACCGTTGCTGAAAAAATACCTCCCGAGAAGAAAATTATAGAAATACTTTTTAAATATTCAACAACATCTTCTCTGCAAAAAAAAGGTAACGGCTCTTTTGAATTTTTAAAAAGTTCTAAATTAGGAATGTAATAAAAGTAATGAAAGAATAGATAAACAATGGGAAACGGCAATAAATATAGGTATAGATTATTGTTTATTGAATTTAGAATTTTAACTAAATAAATTTTAATTTTTTCAAATTTACTATAATAGTACATTATTAAAAGTAAACCAGTTATTACCAATAATAGAATTCCAATAATTATTATCATATTATTTTTTTAGATTAATCAATTACAATCAATCTTACAAAAATAACTAATTTTTAACAATTTATTATCTTTTAATTAAAGCGTTTCTTGTTCACCTCTTCACAATTACAAAACCAACCTCATCGTATTTATAATTTACAACTTCACCGCTTATGATTAATTCAATAGCTTGTTCAATTACTTCGATAGGTGCTATAAACCATTCTCTTGGTGTGTGACGTTTTTTATTTTCATCGAAAACATCAATATTTAGACACGCCTTACCAAAGAAGTTATGCAATAATTGTTCGAGCTTCTGTGGGTTCATATTGTAACATTTCCAAGTAGTAATAATTCTTACTTGTGCCATTAAATATGTTGGGTCTTTTTCAGCATTTTTAATTCTTTCTTCAACTGTATCTTTAGAATATCCAATTTTAAATAAATTATCTATTGCTAGTATTCTTTCATCTTTGGTTTTAGATTTTAGTACATAAATAAATCCTGCTTCTTCATCTTCTTCAGTAATGTTACTAAACTTTTCTATGAAATTTTCATTTACTTTATTGCTGTTTTCTGATACTACTTGACCATTGGCATATAAGTTTTTTTCTACCGACCTTTTAAGCATATTAGAGTATGTACCGTTTTCAAAAATACATTTGGTTCGTCCATCTTCTCTAACTCTTGTACCATCTTCTTTATAATGGTCTTTTCTGTCAATATTAATTTCTTCTAAATAGAATAAAACTCCATTGTGAACATAGTAGGTTTTTTCTCGGAGATTGCCCATTTTAAAATCTACTAACTTTCTTTTACCTTCAACTAAATCTTTTTGGATTTCTTTGAATAATGGCTCGTATTTATGGAAATCTTTACACGGTTTTCTTCTTGCTACAAAATCCGTTGCTGCTCTATCATAGTCTTTTGGAGTATGCTTAAAATCAAATAAATCAGTATCATCATCTAACAAATCGAAAGCATCATCATTAAAAATATCTTCTAATGAATTAATCTCCTTTTTTTCGATGCTTAATAATCCGTGTACATCTTGATTTTCTAGCAATGCCGTTTTCTCTGTATTTTCTCTAATTTTTTTTAATCTTGAATAGAGTTGAAACTCTGCTATATTACTTGGATTGGCTTGTGGTTCTTTATTATTTTTTGATACAAATTCGTTAATTTCCGCAAACGATGCTAATAATCTTTCTTCTTCGTTTTTTGCACTAGAAACTTTGGGCTTGACATTTAAAATATCAAACTCATCATCATTAAAAATAGCATCAAGTACTTTTTGTTTATCCATTTGCTAATCGTTTTCTTTTTTCTTCTTTCAAATAAATTATACACTCTGCCATTCTTCTTTCTAATGGATTATTAGAAGTTAAGCTAGGTTCTTTGTTATATAACTTTTTGAATTCTGTTATTTGTGGCCACAAAATTGCTGCTTCTTCAAAATCCATTGTAAACCTTGTAGCTTGAATGGTATCTTGAA
>JBIPMU010000024.1:0-9170 GCA_044377205.1 Chitinophagales bacterium
ATACTTGAAAGGAGGGTATTTAAATGGTAAATCTAACCATGTTGGCGATTTAACTACAGCTCTTTTATGACTAAATGCTAGAAAACTACCCTTTCCATGATAGCTTCCCATACCACTATTCCCTACTCCCCCAAAAGATAAATTATGGTTTGCGATATGAATCAATGTGTCATTTATAGTTGCACCACCTGAGCTGATTTTGCTTAGTATTCTATCGGCGCCATCTTTGCCACCAAAATAATACATAGCCAAAGGTTTTTCTTTCGAAAGGATATAATCCTCAACTTCTTCTATATTAGTAAATGTAAATACTGGCAAAATTGGACCAAATATTTCTTCTTGCATTACTTGAGCATCTAAGCTGAGGCCTTCAATAACAGTAGGCTCAATAAATCGTGTATTTCTATCCATTTTCCCTCCTATACAAATTTTACCTTCACGCATCAAATTAGCCAATCTATCAAAAGCATCCTGATGAATAATCCTTGGATAATATGCAGAAGATTCTATAGTATCACCGTGCATCTCTTTTAAATAATGTTTCATTTTTTCTATCAATGCATCTTTCTTTGAAATATGAACAAAAAGATAATCAGGCGCTATACAAGTTTGTCCGGCATTGATTGTTTTTCCCCAAATAATTCTTTTTGCTGCTAAATCTATTTGAGCATTATGATCGACAATACAAGGACTTTTTCCACCCAATTCTAGCACAACTGGTGTCAAAAATTCAGCTGCGCCTTTCATAAATACCTTACCTACTTGAGTACTCCCTGTAAAAAATATAAAATCAAATCGATGACGAAGCAATGCTTCATTGGTTTCTTTACTTCCCTGAATGGCTTTTATATATTCCACGGGAAATATTTTATTTAATATAGCTTCTATCAATTGTGCCGTGTTATTTGTAAATGGGGAAGGTTTAACGATGACACAGCACCCAGATGAAATAGCACCCACTAATGGATTAAACACCAATTGAAAAGGATAATTCCATGGTGCAATAATAAGAGCTACACCTAATGGCTCATAATACTCATAACTAGAAGCAGGTAATAAATGAAGAGGCGTTCTTTTTCGTTGTGGTTTTGACCATTTTTTCAAATGACGAATATGATAATCGATTTCTCCTAGAACCAAGCTAATTTCTGTCAAATAAGCTTCTTCTTTGGATTTGTGCAAATCTTCCCATAATGCGTCACAAATAGCAGTTTGATGATCTAAAATGGCTTTTTTTAACTTTTTTAAATTTTCTATACGAAAGGAAATAGACTGCGTATGTCCATTTCGAAAATAGGTTCGCTGTCCTTCTAATATATTTTTAATTTGAATTTCCGTTGTTTCTTGCATTTTTTGGCTTGATTATGTAAGCAAAGATAAAAAAATAAAAAAATTGGTTGAAAGAAAATCCAAATCAAAAAACTAATTATAATAAAATACAGGTAATGAAAGAAGTTAAATTAATCTTTATTCATTTTTTTTCATATGTTTATAAATCATATATATTAAAATCTCTATGTGTAAATAGTCAAAAAAAATTATAATTTATAATAAGCCATAGCAAGTAAAATCAAGTTCATATTTAATTCAAAAATTAGAAAACGATTATACCCTTTTAATTTAGAATTATTAATATTGCAATTCTGAAAAAATTACAAAAATAAAAAGCAAAAACATCATGAATTATTCATTGTTTAAAGAAAAGATGTATCAAGTAAATTTGATAAGCGCTATGAATTCGCTTTTGAGTTGGGACATGGAGGTAAATATGCCTACGCAATCAGATAAGGGTTTTAGAGCCGATCAAATGGCTTTTGTGAGTGGATTACATTTTCAAAAGGCTACAGATAGGGAATTGGTAGATTTGATAAATCTATTGAGTCAATCCAATGAACTTTCCGATATGGAAATGAAAAACGTAAAGGTAGCAAAGAAAGACATGGATGACATGCTAAAATTCACTCAAGATTTTGTTGAAAAAGAGGCAAAATTGACTTCGGAGGCTCACAATATTTGGGTAGAAGCTCGAAAAAAATCAGATTTTAAGATTTTCGAAAAATCACTAGAGTCTATAGTAACTTTATTGAGAGAAAAATGTGAAATTCTTGGTTATGAAAATCATCCATACAATGCTTTACTCAATCAATATGAAGAAGGAAGTAATGTTGTGGATTTAGATAAATTATTTGCTGATGTAAAGGTTCGCCTAAAACCTTTGATAGAAGCTGTAAAATCTAAGCAAACTAGTGCCACTCAATTTTTGAATCAAAAATTTGATGGTACAAAACAAATGGAGCTCGTTGCAGATATTTTGAATCATTTAAAATTTGATGCGAATCTATACAAGATCAATTTATCCACACATCCTTTTTGCACGCATTTTCATCCTACAGACATTCGAATTACAACTCGTATTAATGAAAACGATCTGATGAGTTCAATATGGAGCGGTATCCACGAAATGGGACACGGTATGTACGAAATGGGATTGAATAAAGAAAATGTTGGATTGCCTATCAGCTCGAGTACTTCATTGGGAATTCACGAAAGTCAATCTCGATTTTGGGAAAATAATATTGGACGTTCAAGATCCTTTATTTCATCTATTTTTCCATTGATGCAAAAACATTTTCCTGCAGAGTTTGCCAATGCTACGGTTAAAGATTTGTTCAATGAAATCAATTTTGTATCGCCTTCGCTTATTCGTACCGAATCAGATGAGCTCACCTATCATTATCATATTATGATTCGCTACGAAGTAGAGAAAAAATTGATAGAAGGAAGTATTGCTGTGTCGGAAGTGGTAACCTATTGGAACCAATGCTACAAAGAATATTTAGGACTCGAAGTACCCAATGATGCACAAGGTGCATTACAAGATATTCACTGGAGTATGGGAGGACTTGGATATTTCCCTACATACAGCCAAGGTAGCTTTTTTGCATCGCAATGGTATGATGCTATTTCAAAAGAAAATGATATTAACGCATTAATAGCTAGTCAATCGTTTGAAAAAATCTTGGCATGGCATACGAAGCATATTCATCAATATGGGAAATTATATAGCTCCAATGAATTATGCGAGATGGCTACTGGAAGCAAATTAGATTTTACCTTTTTTGAAAATTATATCAAAGCAAAGTTTGAGCTAAATTAATTTTAGATACTAAAATCTAACTTTTAGAGTTATGAATAGATATGAATTTAAAAAATGAGGAAGAATTTCACATTGTTGCTGTTTTACCTTATTAGTATTACTATTTTTGGACAATCTATCTATAGATTGAATAATATTCCATTTTATAAAAATCAACAACGGATTCAAAATCCTTTTAACGGAGGATTGGACAAACCTATGATTTGTCAAAAAGATTTGAATGGGGATGATAGCTTGGATTTGATCATAAATGATTTGTATACAGGTCAAATAAATACCTTTTTATATCAAAATAGTGAGTATATTCATGTTCCAAAATATGAAATTTATTTTCCAATTTCTAAAATCACACATCCTTTTTATCTGAAAGATTTGAATAGAGACGGTATAGAAGACATAGTAGAAATTTCATCAACTTTTGGATTATATGTTCATTTTGGAGTAAAATTAAGCGACACTTCTTTTAGCTTCAAAGAAAAGAAAAAAGTACTTATTTACAGCTATTTAGGTAAAAATTTCGCCCCACTAACTTATAAAAAAAATCTACCTCCATTCTTTATAGATATGGACTCAGATGGGGATTATGATATACTCTATTCATCAGTAGGAACACCTACACGCTTTAATTATGTAAAAAATTATAGTATTGATTTAAATCTTCCTAAAGATTCCATTTTATTTAAAATTGAAAATACAAATTTTGGACAATTTTTTATAAATATTGATACCTTATTAAAGCCAGCAGGCCCAATTTCATTTATAGAAAATGGTCGTGATACGATTGCAAAAGGAAAAACAAATAACTCACAAATTACACCTAGACACAGCGAAACTCAAATGGTGTGGCCAATTGACGTTAATAATGATGGACTAATTGATGTAGCATTATCAGATGAAAACTGTAGAAACTCTTGTTTGGGGATAAATACAGGCACAAAAGATTCTGCTTTTATTAAAAATTATGATGTTTTTTTTCCAAGTTACAACATACCAATATCAAAATTTCAACCTATTGGACATTGGGTTGACATTAACAAAGATAACAAAAAAGATATAATAGTGACTTCTTCAATGGGAAGAGATAATGCTGCGACATCTCTTTCTCAAAAAGTATACAATGATGATATTCATGTAATGGATTTATATATAAACAAAGGTGTAAGAAAAACGGATGTAATTTCACCAATATCTGACAGCTTTACTAGACATCAAAATCCTTTTTTATCTCCTAATCTATTAGATATGGGCACAGGTGCTTTTCCTCTTTTTTATGATTATAATTTAGACGGAAAATTAGACTTATTGGTATCCAATTATTACAAAAGAGATTCATTAGATTTTGCCAATATTAGCTTATTCAAAAATATTGGAAAATTAGATAGCCCTTCATACCAATTGATAACCGATGATTTTATGGGTTTTAAGTCTAAAGGACGCAATGAAATCCGAATGGCTGCTGGTGATTTGAATGGAGATGGACTCCAAGACATCATTTTTACGTCAAGATTATGGAAAACTACAGGACTAGATACGTCTATTTATGAAATTTATTACAAAGGTAATGATTCATTACAAGTTGATAATATTTCATTGATTTCAATTCCGTTTAGCAAAAGAACCGACAATTATTCAAGAGATAACATGGCGGCTCCTTGCTTGTATGATTTGGATAAAGATGGTAAATTAGATCTATTGATTGGGAAGCAATATAGCGTATTTGCATATAAAAATATAGGAACCATAACTTTACCTTCCTTTCAATTGACAAACGATACTTTTATTCGATTAAAAGAAATAGATCCAAATAGTTATTATTTGGATACTAATATTTTTAATATAGTTAGTTTAAATTATTATTATGCGGCTGCATTTACTCCAGTTATTGCAGAAGACACGCTGGGGAAAAAATCAAAATTATTCTTGGGTTATAATGGAATTAACTCATTTGAATATTCATTCTTAGCACCAAAAATTGCTACAATAGATATAAATCAAGCACAAGATTTTAAAACGTTTCAAATTCAAAAATCTAATATTTGGAATTCACCGATTGGTTCAGACTTTTCTTTTGCCATCAAAGATATCAATAAAGACAGTATGGCTGAAATTTGCATAGGTACTTTTGCAGGAGGCATACAGTTTTATTCATTTAGAAGCACTTCCGACACCATTAAACCCCCTATTTCTATTATTGCTAATGAAAAAAATATATTTAAGATTCAAGTATATCCAAATCCATTTGAACAAAAAATTAATTTAAAATTAATACAAAACAAAAAACATACTATTTCAATTTATAATGCTTTGGGCATGGAAATAGAAATTTTTACTACCAAACTAGGTGATTTTGAGATAGATGGCAGTTCATGGGTTGACGGATTATATTTGATAAAAGTAGAAAATGAAGATCTTGAAAAAGAGGTAATCACAATAATAAAAAAGAAACAATAATACAATAAGTTATTTTTTGTTAATAATTTAGAATTAGAATTAATATAGTTTTTATAAATTTGCGAAATAGTTTAAAAAAGATGGAGAATCAAATATTTAGAGTTTTACATGCATACAATGCTGAAAATAAAGATCCTTTGGCTTTGATCAATGTATTGGTATACAGAAATAGTTTGGTATTGATAGGATACAAAGAAGAAGGACAACCATTGAATTCATTTATTCATTATCAATTCAATGAAATAGGAATCGAAGACATATATTCTGTTCAAATTCAAATGATTATGGATTATATTCCCGATGCTTTTCAAAAAGCGGCAAAAAAGAATATCTACCATGCAGAACCTAATTATGTATTGATTCCAAGAGAAGAAATGTATGAAGTGAATGGCTACCAAATGTATTCGGATATGCATGCTAAAGGGTCTGAAAAAGTTTTGACTGACGAGTTTGAATCAGTAGATGTAAAAGAATATTATAATTACCCATACAGAGTATACAACGATTTGGACAATGCATTTGAAAATGGTACGTTCTTTTCATACCACCAAAATTTATTTAAACATCTGAAACATAAATCTAATGGAGGTAAAATGGTTTATGTATCTATTAAATCAAATTATATTGAAATCATAGGATTCAATGAAGGTAAATTGACCTTCTGTAACACATTCGAATATAAAAACAAAGCAGATATTTTGTATTTTACACAAGCAGTTGTTCAGGATTTGAATATTGGATTAGATACCAGCGACATTTATATAACCACAATACGCAAAGAAGAGCAAGAGGACATTTTCAATGCATTGAGGCATTATTTCCCTAATTTTAACGAAAAAGTAACGGCTACATTTGGAATTCAATCAGAATTTTGGAACACGTATGCCGATGCATTTTTGAGTCATTAAAAAAAACTATTCATGAGAATAATTGGTGGGGTTCATAAAGGATACAATCTCAAACAACCGAAACTTGATCCTACTAGACCTACTACAGATATAGCCAAGGAAGCCCTTTTTAGTATTATCGATAATTATTTTAATTTTGATAATATTCGGTTTCTTGATTTATTTGGAGGTACAGGCAGTATTAGTTATGAATTTGCATCACGAGGATGTACCGATATTACTACGGTAGAATTATTTCCAAAAGCTGTAAATTTTATTAAAGAAACTTCTACAAAACTTAAATTTGAAGGTCATAAAATCTTGCAAATGGATGTTTTTCAATTTATAGAAAATACCCATGAGTCTTTTGATATAATATTTGCTGGACCTCCTTATAAAATGCCATTTTTAGATACTTTGCCCGATTTAGTGATTCAAAAAGGCATAATAGAAGGCGAAGGCTGGTTTATACTAGAACATGACCCTAAATACAATTTTGACAATCATCCCAATCTTTGGCGAAGAAAAAACTATGGTCAAACCAATTTCAGTATTTTCACAAACGAAATTCAAAACGACTGATGCAAAACCAAAAAACCATTATTGTAACAGGCGCAAGCAGAGGCATAGGCAGAGCAATTTTAGAAAAATATATGCAAGCGGGATGGCAAGTAGTTTTTTGCAGCAAAAATGAGGATTCAGTAACTAAAACATTGCAAGAATTAACCGAAAAATATCCAAACACGCTAATCGATGGAAAAGTATGCGATATGAGCAAAAAAACAGAAGTTTTGGCTTTTGCTTCACATTGTTCTTCGAATTACACAAATATACAAATTTTAGTAAATAACGCAGGTGTTTATATTCCGGGTGAAATTTCGTCTGGAAATTATGATGACAATTTAGAAGAATTAATGCAAATAAATTTATATAGTGCTTATTGGATGGGAAAAATTTTGATTCCTTATTTGGAGGCTAAAAAGAATGGTTATATCGTAAATATTTCTTCAATTGCAGGCATACAAGCCTATCCAAATGGCGGTTCGTATGCGATCACTAAATTTGCATTGACTGGATATACAAAAACGATTCGAGAAGAACTCAAAACAAAGAATATAAAAGTAATTGGTATTTATCCTGGAGCTACGTATACCGATTCTTGGGCTAGCTCAGATTTACCTGCCGAGCGATTTGTAGCTGCAGAGGATATTGCAAACATTATTTTTCAGGCTACAAGTCTTTCAAATAGTGCCGTAATAGAAGATATTATTATTCGTCCACAACTTGGAGATATATAATTTATTGACCATGAATTTAATTGTAGAAATAGGAAATTCGAGATTAAAAATATTGGTTTTTGAAAAAGAGCAAATCATTTTTGAAAAAAAAATAACTTTGGAAAAAGGAAGTTTTTCAATTGACGCTTTAAAATCATTTGACATCAAAAAAGCAATTCTTTCAGGCAGTGGAGATATGGAGCATAATTGGATTTTAGAAATAAAAACACAATTTCCATTTATTCAACTATTTGAAAAATCAAATATCAAATCCATATTATATAAATACCAAACTCCCAATACCCTTGGTAATGATAGGCTCTTAAATGCATTTGCAGCTATTAAATTATTTCCAAATCAATCAAATTTAATTATTGATTGTGGTTCATGTCTTACCTTTTCATTTATAGATTCCAAAAATGTATTTTGGGGTGGCTCTATTTCTCCCGGATTGAAAATGAGAGCGATTTCCATGCATGAATATACCCAAAAACTCCCTTTTGTTGATACAAAAGCAGATTTTTTTTCTATAATAGGGCTCAATACTGAAGAAAGTATTAAATCAGGACTATATATAAGCATGCAGGCTGAAATAGAATATAGAATTACCTGGTTTTTAGAAAATTTTAAAAAAATAAATATTATTTTAACAGGAGGTGATGCACATTTTTTTGAGAATAGATTAAAAAATAAGATATTTGCAGATTCAAATTTAACATTTAAAGGACTTAACTATATACTAAATGAAGTGGAATAAGGGAAAAACAGGAGCATTTTGTATCTTGTTTTTATTAAAAATCAGTACAATTGAAGCACAGATAAATTCTGTTTTTTCAATGGATGGAAAAGGAAGGATGGGACAAAATGTATTTTCATCTAACAGATTGATGGGCGACATGGCGGCCGCTTATTCAAGTCATTTAAATATTAATCCTCTAAATCCAGCTTCATTTAGCAATGCCAGTCTTACATTGATTGACTTTGGATTTAAAGGAGAAAATGGTACAGTAACCTATAATGATAGCACGAAAACATCAGGTGGTCTTGGCCCATCACATTTAGCCTTTTTATTTCCTTTAAAAATGAATAAATGGGGATTGAGCTTTGGGATAAACAATAGTAGCCAAGTTAATTATAATTTCTACAACACAAATCAAGATGCAACATTTGGAACTGTTAAAAACAACATTTCTGGAGAAGGAAACCTCTATAAAACATATATTGGGTCTGGATTTAAAATAAAAGAATTTAGTTTTGGAGCTAGTATAGGATTAGAATTTGGCAATAAAAAAGAAGTAAATGATTATTCATTTATAGATTCACTATTTCTTCCAAAGATCAGAAATCGAATCAGTACTACAAATACAAATTTTTACTACAATATTGGAGCTCAATACA
>JBIPMU010000275.1:0-2598 GCA_044377205.1 Chitinophagales bacterium
TATTTAATTGAGGTTTTATGGTTTGAAAATTCATAACGCCACCCAACGCATCGCTTCCATATAGGGTAGACCCTGCACCAAAGAATACTTCGGCTCTATCCAATTGGCCATTATCTACACGCAAAACATTTTGTAAATGACCACCTCTAAAGATAGCGGTATTCATTCTTACGCCATCTACAACAATTCCCAATCGATTGGCTTCAAATCCCCTAATAATAGGACTTCCTCCGCCATTTTGACTTTGCTGAACAGTAATTATTCCTGTATTTTGGAGGACATCACCTGTATTGCTAAAAGAGTTGAATTTTAATTCTTTATTCGAAATTACATCTATTGTTTGTGAAATTTCTTTCTTTTCGGATTCAAATTTACTTCCCGATATAACTACTTCTTTGATAGAATTCTGAGCATTCAATTCAATTGAAATAATTGTCAGGCTAGCTATCAATACATAATATTTTTTCATTATTGATTCGATTTTTTAATTATTAAAATAGTTATAAATGCCAATTTATAAAATGACATTTTTACTTGAAATACAAAAGATTACAAGTATTAATTACTAAGAAATAACTAAAAATTCGGGTGGAGGAGAGGTATGTTCTAAAAATTGGTTAGTATATGTTTTCTCATTAGGTTTGTATAATTCTTTAATCTCAATTAAACTTATATTGACGAATGAAATAGGTTCATAATCAACAAAATACATTTGCTTCAAAAATGAATAAAATCTAAAACTATTCGATTTTTGGACAGGGTCATGGGAAAATGCATCCTTTAAATCGGCCTCTAATTGTGCAAATAAAACACTTTCTTCATCATCGCACACTACTTTGTATACAATTTGTTTGCCTTTTATAGATTTTTTGATAATATCATACATTTTACCATTTATCCTAAATTCATGAGAATTATGCCAACTAAAAGATTTTGAACGAGTAATCTCTGGAGTCAAAACGATGGAAATTAATTCAGAATCGGGAACACCATGCTTGATTTTGCGCTTGAGATCTCTTTTTATAGCTTTTTGTCTTACATTAAATGAAATACAGCTTCCCACCGTAGGAAGTAGGAGAATAGTAAACAATAAAAAGGATAAACTTTTTTTCTGCATAGAAGTGCAAATATAAACCGAAAACTTTTAAAATAATAATTGAATTCGTTAATATAAGCTTAAAAATTGTTGATAAATTAACTAAAATCTATTGTTTAATGTCTAACATCTCAAATTTCTTCAGTAATCATTTTCTTTTCTACATAGAAAGTACCAAAGGGAATAACTGATGCAATTATAGCGATAACTGTCTTTTTAAAATCCCATCTAAATTTATCTTTAACAATAATAACGGCGATACAATAATAAATAAATAATGCTCCGTGAATCATGCCTACAATTTTGTTTGGCATGCCATTATTCATGATATATTTGAGGGGCATTGTAATGCCAAGAATTATAAGAAAAGAAATACCTTCTGCAATAGCTAATTTTTTGAATGTTTGAGTGGTCATGTTTTTTAAATTTAATGTAAAACTACTTAAAACTAAGTTAAGATATAAAAGTTATTTAATATTACTTCTAATATCTATCTTTATTTAAATTAACATAATGTAAATTATAAGACAATAATGTGTTGTGAAATTTAAACATAAAATTGTCGTTAACTTAAGGTTCTATAGGACTTAATCCTTTAGATAAGTTAAAATATTTTCCTTCTTTTGAAAGCAATTCTGAATGTGTACCGTCCTCAACAATATTTCCTTTTTCTATCAATAAAATTCTATCACAGGCTTCAATTGTAGTCAATCTATGCGCTATAATGATTGAAGTTCTTCCTTTTATTAGCGTTTCAATTGCATGTTGAAGTTTTCTTTCTGTTTGTATATCTAAATTGGATGTAGCTTCGTCCAATATTAGAATTTTTGGGTTATAAGCAAATACTCTTGCTAAAGCGATTAGCTGTTTTTCTCCAACAGATAAGTTATTTCCATCGGGTGAAATTTTCATATCAAGTTGATTTTTAAAATGTTCTAGTTGCATGATTTCAAGAATTGCGGCAACACGTTCGCGCGTTATTTGAATATTTCCAAACTGGATATTCTCAAACAAAGTCCCTGAAAATATACTAGGATGCTGTAATACAACACCAACTTGACTCCTATAGCTTGCCAACGTTCTATCTCTATAGTCTATTCCATCTATTTTTACAAAACCTGCTGAAGGTTCATAAAATCTAGATATTATTGAAGCTAAGGTGGTTTTTCCCTCTCCTGTTGGCCCTACAATAGCTATAGAAGAACCGGAACTAATTTCAAGATTCATATTTTCAATAATCCATCTACTTTCATTGTATCTAAAGCTAATATTTTCAAGCTTAATATCACCTTTTATAGTCTCAAAATCAGATAATTTATTATTCTTATCTTTTACAATTATAGGCTCATCTAATAGCGAAAAAATACGCTCGCCAGCACTCATGCTATTTTGTGCTATAGAATAATAAGATGCAATATCTAAAATAGGTTCAAAAATGAGTGTAGAATAGATGAAAAAAGATGCCAAAGCCCCAATTGATATTCCCGTTTTAGGGTTTAAGG
>JBIPMU010000276.1:0-2594 GCA_044377205.1 Chitinophagales bacterium
CAAAGCCCAGAATTTATGTTCTGGGCTTTTTTTATAATTCCTGTAATTCGCCTTCTGATTTTGCAATAACACATGTAGCTAAGCTATTTCCAATTACATTGGTACTGGTTCGCGCCATGTCCATGAGCTCGTCTATTCCAAAAATTAAAAAAATAGGTTCGAGGGGAAGATTTAAACTACTAGCCATCCCCAAAAGAATTACTAATGATGCTCTAGGCACGCCTGCCACCCCCTTGCTAGTAAGCATCAATGTCAATAATATGCTGATTTGTTGTCCCCAGGTAAGGTCTATATTGGAAACTTGTGCTACAAAAATAGTGGCTAAACTTAAATATAAAGTAGTTCCATCCAAATTGAAACTATATCCCATAGGTAATACAAAGGATACGATTTTTCGGCTACATCCCATCTTTTCCAATGCTAGCATCAATTTGGGCAAAGCACTGTCCGAGCTTGTTGTAGCAAATGCTATTGATACGGGTTCGGAAATATGATGGGCCAATTTTTTAATATTTATCTTGAAATATAAGGCAATAGGAACTAATACCATAACTATAAACACAATAAGTGCTCCGTATAGCGTCAAAACTAAATACATTAGATTTTTCAAAATTTGAATACCTACATGTCCTACCGAATATGCCATGGCACATCCTACTGCGATAGGAGCAAAATACATTATGATTCCCGTCATTTTGAACATAGTTTCTGCCAACGATTCCGAGAAATTCATCATGTGTGTTTTGGCATGTTCTGGAGCCAATGCCAATCCTATCCCAAATAGAATACTAAAAATTACAATTTGAAGCATTTGCCCTTCTGCTATGGATTTAGCAATATTTTCGGGAAAACTTTCGATCAGATGTTCTTTAAACGTCTTAGCTTTTACTGTTTCTACTTTTTCTACAGAAGGCGGCAATACAATTCCTTCGCCTGCTTTGGTAATATTGATGGCCGCAAGACCAATGAATAAAGCTAAGGTGGTTACTATTTCAAAATACAATATGGATTTAAAGCCTAATTTGCCTATATCTTTCAGGCTACTATGATGCGCTATTCCCATCACAATGGTTGCAAAAATTAAAGGAGCAACTATACTTTTGACCAATCTTAAAAATATTTGTGAAACAAATTTCAATTCAACTGCAATATTTGGAAAGAAATATCCGAATAAAATTCCCATAATCATGCAAATAAATATCCATTTGGTAAGTGAAATTTTCTTAAAAAAAGATAGAATCATAGAAAGTGCTTTTGTATAGACCGTATTGAAATATTATATTGTGTAAATTTAGAAATTTTATCGCTATTTTTGTTTTAAAATATAAAAATCTAGTCATTATGAAGCATACAGGCATGTTGAAAGAAGATTCTATGAAAGGGAAGGTAGCAGTAGTTACAGGTGGCGGAACAGGTTTGGGGCGCGCTATGAGTAAGTATCTACTTGAGTTAGGAGCTCATGTGGTAATTACTAGTAGAAAACTAGATGTTTTAGAAAAAACGGCGAAGGAATTGCAAGCCGAAACGGGAGGAAAATGTGTTGCAATTGCTTGTGATGTTAGAGAACATTTGCAAATAACCAATTTATTGAAAGAGACATTGCATGCATTTGGCCAAGTAGATATTTTGATAAATAACGCGGCTGGGAATTTTATAAGTCCTACTGAAAGATTGAGTGCAAGAGCTTTTGGGGTCATAATAGATATTGTCCTTAAAGGAACCGTGAATTGTACCATGGAGTTTGGTAAACATTGGATAGAGAATAAAGTAGAAAAAGCAAAAGTTTTGAATATTGTCACTACGTATGCATGGACAGGAAGTGCTTTTGTAGTGCCTTCTGCTACAGCCAAAGCTGGTGTATTAGCTATGACTCGTAGCTTAGCTGTTGAATGGGCAAAGTATAATATTTGGTTTAATGCTGTAGCGCCAGGACCATTTCCTACCAAGGGTGCTTGGGAACGATTATTGCCAGGCGAAATGGCTAAAAAATTTGATTTAGGTGCTAGAAATCCATTAAAACGTGTGGGGGATCATCAGGAGTTAGCGAATTTGGTAGCTTTTTTAGTTTCGGATTATTCCGATTATATCAATGGTGAAGTAGTAACAATAGATGGTGGTGAATGGCTTCAAGGTGCTGGACAGTTCAATCTCCTGAATGATGTGTCAAATTCTGAATGGGACATTATCGAAAATATGGTCAAAAATGTAAAGGGTAGCTAAAAACTAACGAATCTCCATATAGAACATATTATATTTGCCATTTCTAATTTAAAACAACCCCTTTGAACTATTTCTGTCTTCTTGATCGCTATATAATAAAGCAGTTTTTGTATGGTTTTGCTTTTACACTCCTGTTAATTGTTTCTATTGCTATTACGATAGATATTGGGGAACATATAGATAAATTTTTAAAAAATGATCTTTCTGTAAAGCAAGTGGCAATAGAGTTTTATCTCAATTTTATCCCTTACATTATTGCGCTTTTAGGGCCCTATTTTGTTTTTATTACGGTTGTTTTTTTTACATCGCAGCTTGCAGGACGCTCCGAGATTGTGGCCATGTTCAATAGTGGCATGAGCTTCAAACGTTTCTTG
>JBIPMU010000277.1:0-2575 GCA_044377205.1 Chitinophagales bacterium
ATCAATCTTTTGTAAAAGAATAGATATGATACTAATCTATGTCCCGAAAATAACACCACGAATAGAATATATTTTTACTTGGATATTCAGCGAAGTTTTGGAATTAAAAACTATATTGACCGAAGATATAGAATCTTTTACATTAGATCCTATTTCAATTAAAATTGAATATAATTATATTCCCGTATCTTCTTATTTATTTTATCCTTGCCATGATTTATTATTTGAAGATAATATTAAAACCCAAAGTATTGAAGAAATAATATGCAATAATTTTACGGCACTTTTCAGACCAAAAGAAATAGTTGAATCTAAAAATTTTGACCTTTTTGCATCGGCATTTTATCTCATTTCTCGCTACGAAGAGTATTTCCCTTGTATGAAGGATAATCACAATAGATATTTACCAGAACAAAGTGTTGCTTTTCGTTTTAATTTTTTAAATAAAGCAATGGTAAATCGATATATTGATGCCATTCAAGAAAATCTAACAACATTTTATCCAGAATATTCTAAAAAAAATATTCAAGCTAAATCACTTTATACACTAGACATTGACCATGCCTTTTACGCCAAAAATGTTCGTTTGGAAAAATTTCTAAAGCGAAATATACTCACTCTATTTCAGGCTGAAGAAAAAGACAAATACGATACATACGATTTCATTTATACAACATTAAATCAAAATAAAGTAGAACACAAAACATTTCTTCTTTGCCCAGAAAATCCTCATAAAAACGACCATTTTAATAAACGAGAAGACGAAGCATTTATAGAATTAACAAAAATATTGAATAATAAAACTGATTTAAATATTCATCCTTCATACAATAGTTTGAATCAAAAAAACATTATTGAAGAAGAAAAAAATTGGCTTGAAAAAAAAATTGACAAAAAAATAGAAAGCAGCCGATTTCATTTTTTGAGATTTGACATTGAATTTTTCTATGCAAGCACATTACTTAAAAATCATATCCAATCAGATTTTTCTATGACTTATGGCTATTACGCTGGATTCAGATCATCTACCTCTCTTCCTTTTTACTTTTTTGATTTAACAAACAATAGTAAAACGCTTCTTAAAATTTATACCCCCTGTTTCATGGACTCAACTTTTGAATACTATGCTACTTCTGATGAACATAAATATATTCAGGCAAAAGATTCATATACATTCTTACAAGAAGAAATTAAAAATTATGGTGGTATATTTATACCTATTTTTCACAATGATTTAATGGCAAAAAAAGAATGGAAATCAATTTTTGAACAATCCTTAAAATCAACCCCATGCGAGTAATCAAAAGAGCACAGCTAGATACTTCAAAATGGGAGCAATCAGTTTTAAATAAAGGACTTCTCCCCTACTCCAATTATCATTTTTTGGATGCCGTTACTTCCAAAAACTGGTCTGCATTAGTCTGGGGTGAATATGAAGCCATACTACCCTTTTACACAAAAAAGAAATGGAGATGTATTCCATACATCTGTATGCCACCTTTTACGCAACAGTTCTCTACAAATTCACTTTCGATAGCACAAAAAAAAGAAGCCCTAAACTATTTTAAAAAAAACTATTTAAAAGTTGACATCAATACATCTATCCCACTATCTTCGGAAGCCTTTACAAGATTCAACTATGAACTAAAACTAGATAAATCGTATGAAGAAATAAGAGATGATTATCATGGTTTATTAAAGAAAAATTTGCTTAAATTTGAGGCTATTGAAATAAAAAAAACAGCATTTGATTTATCATATTTACAATTTTACTTTGAAAATCCATTTTATAATCAAGCTATAAAAAACAATAGAATTTTATTCTTTGATATACTCATGAAATTAGACAATGCTATAAACTACTATCAAGCATCTTATGAAGGGGAAATTATTGCATTATTACTCACATATTATACCTCTGAAAGAGAATTTCTTTTAATGCCTATTTCAACTGAGATTGGAAAAAAATATCAAGCCATGTCTTTTTTAATAGATTATGTAATTCAAAATTCAACAAGCAAAATTATTGATTTTGAAGGATCTAGTATTCCAAATATATCTCATTTTTACGAGCAATTCGGAACAAAGAAAACTGAGTACTATTACAACGCCCTTAGTTTTCTCTAAAAAATATAAAATCAAGTAAATACTGCCCCCATTTTAAAAAAATGTGATTATTTTTGTGTTTTATATCAATTTTTTAAAGCACAATGATAAAAGTAACTTTTCCCGATGGGAACTTAAAAGAGTATAGCCACGGTATTTCCCCATTAGAAATAGCAAAAAGCATAAGCCATGGGTTGGCTTCAAAAATATTGGTTGCCAGTATTAATGATAAGATATGGGACTTGGAAAGACCCTTGACCGATGACTGCGCTATCAAACTTTTCACGTGGGACGATAGAGAGGGGAAAGAAACCTATTGGCATAGCTCGGCACACTTGATGGCTGAGGCTTTGCAAGAATTGTATCCCAATACTAAATTTGGAATTGGGCCAGCAATAGAAGCTGGTTTTTATTATGATATTGATTTGGGTGGCAAATCGCTTTCTAGCGATGATTTAAGCGCTATTGA
>JBIPMU010000284.1:0-2574 GCA_044377205.1 Chitinophagales bacterium
TATTTAAAATATTATTATGATTTTTAAACAAAATCATAAATGCTATTATTAGAATGAATCCAATTTTTGAAAATAAGATTTTGTCTTTAAAAACTTGGGTAAACTTAATTTCTATAGCTTTCGGAAATATAATTCCAAGAAAATATCTAGATTTTTTAAAAAAATTAAAAAAATAGACTTTTTTAATCATTATACTATTTCTGAATAATAAAATTTTTGCAAATATAATAAATGAATGTTTTTTTTGATTACTTTTTTGTTTAATAGAGCTATCCAGCTTTATTTTCTTTTAAAAAAGTAAAAAAATTGAAATGATGAGATCATAATTCTACAAGTACGTTATTTAATTTTTCTTGAAATAAAAAAAATACATAAAACTCATTCAAAAAACCTTATTTTTGCCAATCGATGATAAATAAGTTTAGAAATTTTTGCATAATTGCTCATATAGACCATGGAAAGAGTACCTTGGCCGATAGATTATTGGATTTTACCAAAACTGTAACTGAAAGACAAAAGCAAGCTCAATTGCTTGACGATATGGATTTGGAACGCGAAAGAGGTATTACAATTAAGAGTCACGCTATTCAAATGGACTATATCTACAAAGGCGAAATGTACAGTCTCAATTTGATTGATACGCCGGGACACGTGGATTTTTCGTATGAGGTTTCTAGAAGTATTGCGTCTTGTGAAGGGGCTTTATTGCTTGTAGATGCTACGCAAGGCATTCAGGCTCAGACTATTTCCAATTTGTATTTAGCATTGGAAAATGATTTGGAAATATTGCCTGTTGTCAATAAAATTGACATGGACGGCGCAATGATAGAAGAAGTAAAAGACCAAATTGTAGATTTGATTGGTTGTCCAAGAGAAGATATATTGGAAGCGAGTGGTAAGTCTGGAATAGGCATTGAAGAGATTTTGAATGCGGTAATAGAGCGAGTTCCTGCGCCAAAAGGGGATGCAAAGGCTCAATTGCAAGCTATGATTTTTGATTCGGTTTTCAATCCTTTTAGAGGCGTAATTGCTTATTTTAGAATATTCAACGGCACAATGAAAAAGAATGATAAAATTCGTTTTATCAATACAGGAAAAGATTATAATGCCGATGAAATTGGGATTTTGAGATTGACTCCAGAAGAAAAAAATGAGTTGGGTGCAGGTGATGTAGGGTATATCATTACGGGTATCAAACAAGCAAAAGAGATTAAAGTAGGGGATACCATTACCTTGGCTAGCAACCCCGCTACGGAAGGTGTTAAGGGATTTGAAGATGTAAAACCTATGGTTTTTGCGGGAATTTATCCTATAGACACCGATGATTTTGAGGACTTGAGAGATAGTTTGGATAAATTGCAACTCAATGATGCTTCTCTTGTTTTTGAACCCGAGACTTCTATTGCCTTGGGATTTGGATTCCGTTGTGGATTTTTGGGATTGTTGCATTTGGAAATTATCAGTGAACGTCTTGAAAGAGAATTTGATCAAAATATTATTGTAACTGTACCTCAGGTAAGTTATCATTGCTATTTGACACGCGATAAAGATGCGCAAATATATTTGCACAATCCTTCGGAATTGCCCGAAGTTACTACAATTGATAGAATAGAAGAGCCTTGGATTCGTTCGCAAATTATCACAAAACCCGAGTATATTGGTAGTTTGATGAATTTGTGTATGGAGAAAAGAGGTGTTTTGAAAAATCAAGTGTATTTGACGCCTACAAGAGTAGAGCTTCAATTTGAATTGCCATTAGCAGAGATTGTATTTGATTTTTATGATAAATTGAAGTCTATTTCCAAAGGCTATGCGTCATTTGACTATGCCATTATTGGCTATAGAGCAGGTGATTTGGTTAAATTAGATATTAAGCTGAACGGCGAAAATGTAGATGCGTTTTCATCGATGATTCATAGAGATAAAGCGTATGATTTTGGACGTAGATTGTGCGAAAAATTGAAAGATTTGATTCCAAAACAACAGTTTGTAATCGCTATTCAAGCGGCTATTGGTATGAAAGTAATTGCTCGTGAAACGATTTCGGCGATGCGAAAAGATGTAACGGCCAAATGTTATGGAGGGGATATTTCGCGTAAACGAAAATTATTGGAAAAACAGAAAAAAGGTAAAAAGAAAATGCGACAATTTGGTAAAGTAGAAGTGCCACAAGAAGCTTTTTTAGCAGTATTGAAATTAAATGATTAAAAAATAAAATAAAAATATTATGTCTGACATAAATAGTGTAATAGAACAAGCAAAAGTTAAATTTGGAAAAGCTATTGAGCATTTGGAAAATGAATTGTTGAAAGTAAGAGCAGGCAAAGCCAATCCTGCTATGCTCAATGGTGTAATGGTAGATGCATATGGAAGTATGGGGCCGTTATCTGCGGTATGTAGTATTACGGTTCAGGATAGTAGAATGCTTGTGTTGCAGCCTTGGGATAAATCGCAAATTGGCCCTATAGAAAAAGCAATTATGCAAGCCAATATTGGTCTTACGCCTCAAAATGATGGACAAGTAATTCGTATTGCAGTGCCACCATTGACTGAAGAGCGCAGAAGAGACCTTGT
>JBIPMU010000278.1:0-2574 GCA_044377205.1 Chitinophagales bacterium
GACTTTTCGAATCATATAATTTTATTCTATTTTTATAAGATTATACGGCTACTTCTCCTTTAATTTTAGGATGACAAATATAGTTTTCAATAATTACATCGTCATAGGTATAATCTTCCAAAGCATTTACTTTGCGTTTAAACAATAATTTTGGCAATGGATATGGATCTCTTGTCAATTGCAAATGACATTGATCAAAATGATTGTGATATATATGGGCATCGCCCAATGTATGAATAAAATGTCCTACTTCCATATCCAATACTTCTGCTATCATATGAGTAAGCAATGCATAAGAAGCAATATTGAAGGGTACACCTAAAAACACATCAGCACTTCGCTGATATAATTGACAGCTCAACTTATTATTAGCTATATAAAATTGAAACAAACAATGACATGGTGGCAAAGCCATTTGGTTAACTTCAGCCGGATTCCATGCACTTACAAGATGTCTTCTCGAATCAGGGTTATTTTTAAGGCTATACATCAAATCTTTAATTTGATCAATAACCGATCCGTCTATACCTCTCCAATTTCGCCATTGACGACCATATACAGGCCCCAAATCGCCCCATTTATGAGCAAATTCATTATCCATCAATATTTTATCAGTGAATTCTCTTACTGTTTCACCTTTATATTCTTCGCTTGTTTTATATTTTGCAAAAGGCCAATCATCCCATATTCTTACTTTATTTTCAACTAAATACTTGATATTTGTATCTCCTTTTATAAACCAAATCAACTCATGAATAATAGATTTCAAATGTAATTCCTTTGTAGTAACTAAAGGAAAGCCTTTTGATAAATCAAAGCGCATTTGATAGCCAAAAATACTTCGGGTTCCAGTTCCAGTTCTATCATTTTTATCTACTCCATTATCGAGTATTTCTTTGATTAAATCTAAATACGTAATCATTTTAGTTTGAATTTAATATTTCAAGTAAGAAATTTTAATACCTTGAGAATATAGCTTTATAAATCTTTTACAATTAACAAGAAAAATGAAAATAGAACTATAAAAATAATGTTATTTGATAATTTTCTCTAATTCTTGTTCCAGCATAGTCCCCCTCAAATCTTTTCCTATAATTTTTCCATTTTTATCCAACAAAAATGTTTTTGGAATATATTCAATATTGTATGTCATTGAAGCTAAGCCATTTATTTTTCTATCTGCAAAATGATTGGGCCATATAAGACCATCTTGTTTAATGGCTGCTTGCCATTTTGTCAAATCTTGGTCTTGAGAAATACTTATAACGGTAAAACCTTTATCTTTAAATTTGTTATAAGCAGCTACTACATTCGGATTTTCCATTCTACAAGGTCTACACCAGCTAGCCCAGAAATCAATTAAAACTACTTTGCCTCTATATGAAGATAATTTTACTTTTTTGCCTGTCTCATCTATAAACTCAATATCTGGAGCTACTGATCCCACAGCTAATTTTGAATCTTTTTCAGCCTTAGCTTGACCCGCTTGATTTTGTATATCCATATTTTTTACAACTGTTTCAAAATCTTGCGCATAAATACTTTTAGGTAGTGATGCTGATAATGTTTTTGAAAAATTTCTTATTTCAGTTAACATTTCTTGAGGAATTTGCTGATTTTGCATTTGTTGGAGAATTATGCTATAGATATAATATTTTGTGATAATATTTTTTGAATTTTTCAAAACATCATTAACATACTTTTGAAAATTTAGAGATTTAGTTTGAATTAATTGTGAAAGAGATTGAGCATCATTTGAATTGGGATTATTTTGTGCAATACTTTGATATTGAGAAGACAACTGCATTAATTCGCCTTGTTGAATATTCATACTTTTCAATGTATTTTGAAAATCCAACTGATTGGTACTTCCTTTAATTTCATATGCATTTATATTGTTTGCATCTAATGTTATCGTAACTTTTTCTTTTGGCTCCAAGCACAATAACCATGTTTTATTTTGTTGTTCACTGGCTCCTTTCAATACAATTCTATAGAAACCAAGCTGCTCTATGTTTCCTTTCATTTTGAATTCCCCATTTTTGATAATACCACTATCTACTAATGTGATCGTTTGATGTGATATTTTCTCTAAATAAAGAGCTTTTTGAATTGTGTTTGTGATTTTTCCGGAAATACCATATTCTTCTCCCCTAATAACATTACATGTTAAAAAAGTAACTGCAATAAATAAAATCAATGTGTTTTTCATTATTTCTTTTTGTTTTTTTGACATGCTTTTTAAAATATTCGTTTATAATTAAAAACGGTGTAAAGATAAATTGAAAAAAATAAATTACTTAATTTTTAATCTTTTTATCTACAGGAAATGCTATACATTAGATATTACAATTACAAATTCGCCTTTTGGCTCCTTTTTCTTGTAATGTGAGATCAATTCATCTGCATTTCCTCTAATTGTTTCCTCAAATTTTTTACTTATTTCTCTTGAAATTGAAATTTGACGTTGTGTATTGACATATTCTTTAAATTCTTCTAAAAATTTAAGCACTCTATATGGTGATTCATATAAAACAACCGTCCTTTTTTCAGCCCCAATATTTTCTATAAATG
>JBIPMU010000279.1:0-2552 GCA_044377205.1 Chitinophagales bacterium
AATGAAAAAGGCAAACCTGTAGTTGTAGCTACTCAAATGATGGAAAGCATGACTGAAAAAAGCTTCCCCACACGTGCGGAAATCACCGATGTAGCTAATGCTGTAATAGATGGTGCCGATGCATTGATGCTGAGTGGCGAAACTTCTGTAGGCAGATATCCTGCAAAAGTTATTGAAACCATGTCAAAAATAATTTATGAAATAGAAAACAATTCAGATATATATAATAAACACGTTTATAAAATAGATAAAGAAAATCCAGATTATATATCAGATGCCTTATGTCATAGTGCTGTTTCCATTGCGGAAGAAATTGATGCAAAAGCTATATTAGGCATGACACGAAGTGGCTATACAGGATTTAGAGTGAGTAGTTTTAGGCCTAAATCGCATATATTCATATTTACAGATAACAAACCTCTTCTATATGCAATGAATTTAATTTGGGGGGTAAAAGGATTCTATTATGAAGGATTGGAAGGTACAGATAAAACTATTGAAGATGTAATTGATATTATCAAAAGTAAGGGCTTAGTTCAAAATGGTGATGTGGTAATCAATACAGCCAGTATGCCTTTTTATGAAAAATCAAAAACCAATACTATAAAAATTTCTGTAATCAAATAAAATATTGCAATATTCGTTGTTATATAACGTAATAAGATTCAATGAAAATTAGACTTTTATTTATTTTATTCTTTATTTTCAAGATAGGCTATTCGTATGAATTAAATAGAGAATCCTATTCTTTATTACTAAAAGTAAAAGCAACTTATTCCATTTTGGATATAAAAAAATTAAACCTCTCCCCTTTTGAAATTGAATTAATTTCTGAGAATTTAAATATTTATAAAATATCAAGAGAAAAACCTTGGTCTGAAAAAGAAATTGGGCTTTTAAAACAAGATCAAAAAATTGAGATTGTTCAAAAAAATAGAAACTTAAAAATTGTTCCAAGAGCCACTATCCCCAATGATACTTTTTTTTCAAAACAAAAATATCATAATTACACAAATTTTCCAGGATTAACAGTTCCTTTTGGGATAAATTCGGTTAATGCTTGGGATTTTAATAAAAGTATTACCACAAAAAAAGGAGACACTATCGTAATTGCAGTTATTGATGAAAGCTTAGATTCAGCACACGAAGATTTAGACTATTTTATCAATCGAAATGAAATACCAAATGATAGTATAGATAATGATAATAATGGAGCTATTGATGATTATATGGGATGGAACGCCGATAATAATAACTCAAAATTTTGGGATGGCATTTATCACGGAACCAAAGTTGCTGGGGTATTAGGCGCCAAAGGCAATAATAATATAGGAATAGCAGGGGTATCATGGAATGTAAAGATATTACCTATAGCAGGTTTTTCTGGAATTGACAAGGTTATAAAAGCTTATGATTTTATAATTACTCAGAAAAAAAAATATAAAAACTCTAATGGAACTAAAGGCGCTTATATTGTAGCAACCAATTTTTCTGGAAGTATTATTGGTTTTGAAAACGACGAACCACTATGGTGTAGTATTTATGATAGCTTGGGCAAATATGGCATTTTAAATATTGCTGCTACAGATAATGTTGTAAGAGATATTGCAATGGGTTCAGGAGATTTGCCAGCAAATTGCTCAAGCGACTATTTATTGACAGCTACAAACTTAGACAATCTAAATAGATTGTCGACTGGATATAGTAAATGTCATATAGATATTGCAGCAAATGCAAGCAATGTATTTTCCACTTCACATAACAATGCATATATGGATGCCGGAAGTGGTTCCAGCTTCTCAGCACCAATGATTGCTGGTACAATTGCATTGATGTATAGCAATCTCTGTTTAAATATTTTAGACTCTATTGATAAAAATCCATTGGTATATTTAAAAAAATTGAAAAATGAACTTATAGTTAACGTAGATTCTATAACAGAATTAAATGATAAAATAGTAAGTTCGGGAAAGCTAAATGTATTCAAATCAATTAAAAATATAGCAAATTGTGCTTTTTCTAGTCCTATAGCCTATTCATGTAAGAAAGATTCTAGCGCTTTAAATATTTTCAAGATTAAAAATAAAATATTTAGTTTTGTAGAAAATGAATACCTAACAATTAAACAAGAAAATAACACTCGTGTATCGATTATGCTATTTGATATATGGGGAAGACAGGTGATGCAAAGAGAGATGAATACATTAGAATCTAGATTTGACCTAAGAAATTTATCTAAAGGAATCTATATTTTAACAATTGAAAACAGCGAAGAAAGAATAAATAAAAAAATAGAAATATATTAATGTTAACTAAAAAATGGACTGTTAAACATGCCGATGAAATAAAATCTAAAAAATTACAAGAAGAACTCAATTTAAAGCATCATAAAATATGTGAAATCCTTACTCAAAGAGGAATAGATAATTTGCATGATGCGGAACAGTTTTTTAATCCTGATTTAAAAGATTTACATGACCCTTTTCTCATGCAAGACATGGATAAGGCGGTAGAACGAATTGTAGAGTCAATTCATAACAACGAAAAAATTT
>JBIPMU010000280.1:0-2533 GCA_044377205.1 Chitinophagales bacterium
TCAAAAAAGTGTAAATTTGCGTTTGTTTTAACTTGTCAAATGATAAATATAGCAATTATTGGTTATGGTTACTGGGGTCCCAACTTATTAAGAAATTTTAATGCAAATTCAAATTGTAATGTCAAATATCTTGTAGACGGTAGAGAAGATAGACTCAAAATAGCTAAAAATCAATACCCTAATATTGAAACAGTTACTAATATTGAATCCATCATTGAGGATTCAAATTTGCATGCTGTAGTTATAGCAACTCCTGTTTTTACTCACTTTGAATTGGCTCAACTAGCTATAGAACATGGCAAGCATGTTTTAATAGAAAAACCCATGACTTCTAATAGTAAAGAAGCCCAGTTACTTATCGAAATAGCGGAAAAGAAAGGCCTACTTCTTATGGTAGATCATACCTTTTTATATACTGGTGCAGTACAAAAAATTAAACAATTTATAAATAAAAATGAAATTGGCAATTTACAATATTTTGACTCAACACGAATCAACCTTGGGCTAGTTCAGTCTGATGTAAATGTATTATGGGATTTAGCGCCTCATGACTTATCTATTTTATTTTATTTGCATAATGAAAAACCTATAAGTGTTCAAGCTACTGGGGTTTCCCATACAAGAAATGGTATTGAAAATATTGCATATCTAACTATAAATTATCAGAGTAATTTTATAGCACACTTCAATTGTTCATGGAGCTCACCAGTAAAATTGAGAAATATATTGATAGGTGGAGATCAAAAAATGATATTGTTTAATGATATAGAACCTGCCGAAAAAATCAAAATCTATGACACCGGATTTCAAATTAAAAATGACGAAGATAAGCATAGATTACTAATTGACTATCGTGTAGGAGATATATTTGTTCCTAAAATTGACCAAAAAGAAGCCTTGCAATCTATGGCTGAAGATTTTGCACAAGGTATTTTAAATAAAGTCACACCTATTTCCAATGCACATAAAGCACTAGAAGTAGTAAAAGTATTGGAGGCCGCTCAAATTAGCATTAAAAATAATGGTAAAGAAGTAAAACTAGATTCATTATGGAGCTTGTAACACAAAATTCTGATAAAAAAAATATAAATAATGTAATGTTAGGTGAAAATGTTAAAATTTTTGACTTTGTAAATCTTTATGGCTGTTCTATAGATGAAGGTTCAAAAATTGGAACTTTTGTAGAAATTCAAAAAGGAGCCAGTATAGGTAAAAATTGTAAAATTTCATCGCATAGTTTTATTTGTGAGGGCGTCTCAATAGAAGATAATTGTTTTATTGGCCATGGCGTTATGTTTATTAATGATAAAATGCCAAGATCCACCAACCCTGATGGATCTATGCAAACTGAAGCAGATTGGAAAATGGAAAAAACAATATTGAGAAAAGGAGTATCCGTAGGAAGCAATGCTACTATTATGTGTGGTATAGAAATAGGAGAAAATGCTATTATTGGTGCTGGTAGTGTTGTAACAAAAAACGTAGAACCCAATTCAATTCTTGCAGGAAATCCTGCAAGAATAATTAAAAAATAAAAAAAATATAATGTCAATTCATTGCTTAGACTTAAAACAACAACAACAATCTGTAAAAAAAGAAATATTTGAATTATATAATCAAGTATATGATGAATGTGCATTTGCAGGTGGAAAGTTTGTAGAAAAATTTGAAAAACAATTTGCCGAATATTGTGGCACAAAATATGCAGTAGGTGTTTCAAATGGTACCGTAGCATTGCATTTGGCTATGCTAGCTCATGGAATCAAAGAGGGTGATGAAGTTATTATTCCAGCTAATACTTTTATTGCTACCGCTTGGGGTGTAAGTCACGTCTATGCTACTCCCGTTTTTGTAGATTGTAAAAAAGATACATGGGAAATTGATCCTGAAGCTATTGAAAAAGCAATTACTTCAAAAACCAAAGCTATAATTGGTGTTCATCTTTATGGACAACCATTTGATATTGATGCCGTAAGCGCTATATGCAAAAAACATAACCTAATTTTAATAGAAGATGCGGCTCAAGCTCAAGGAAGTTTGTATAAAGGACAAAAATGTGGTTCGCTTTCTTCTATTGCTACCTTCAGTTTTTATCCTGGTAAAAATCTTGGAGCCACCGGAGAGGCAGGATGTCTTACTACAAATGACGAAAGTATTTATAATCATTTATTATCATTGAGAAATCATGGCATGAAAGTGCGATATTATCATGATGAGATTGGATTTAATTATAGAATGGGTGGTTTGGAAGCCGCTTCATTGTCTGTAAAATTGAATCATTTGGATCATTGGAATAATAAAAGACGTGAAATAGCTTCTAGATATTTCAATGAAGTTAAAAATCCAAAAATCACTTTCCAAACGCAACCTACTGATTCTCTTTCAAATTTTCACTTATTTGTAATTACTACCGAAAATAGAGAAGATTTGATGAACTATTTGAAAAAACATGATATTCATGCAGGACTTCATTATCCTGTTCCATGTCACTTGCAAAAAGCGTATACACATTTAAATTATAGCGCAGGGTCTA
>JBIPMU010000281.1:0-2527 GCA_044377205.1 Chitinophagales bacterium
TCCGCCATAATAAAAGACACCTTGTCTTCTATTCAAACTACCGTTCCTACTTCTAAAGATACAACTGTTACCGTTGTCGATTCTACCCCTAATAAACAATTTATTCTTGAGAATGATTTGATTAAAATTGAATTTTCTTCTCATGGAGGGGACATCAATAATATCGTATTGAAAAAATACACAACATATGAAAATAAGCCAGTACATTTATTAGATAAAAACAAAACAAAATGGAATTATAATTTTCCTACTCAGACAGGAAATATAAACACATCTAAAGAATCGTTTTCATTAGTTTCAAATACAAATGGCGTTTTAACCCTAAGCTCTAATTCCGGAGTACTATTGACATATACATTACTAAATAATAGCTACAAATTATCTCAAAAATGGAACGTGCCAGGCTATATAAAAGATAAAAAAACTACGCTTAGTATTCAGACAGAAATGGATCAGCAAGAAGCCAACCTGACAAGGGAAAGACAATATTCTACCATTATGTATTTACAAGATGGGGACAGCTATGTAGAAAAATTAAGTTTGAATAAAAATGATGCGTTAACTACTGAAAAATCTTTTAAATATCTAACATTTGCTCAGCAATTTTTCAATGTATCTATACTACCAAGTCGTTCTTTTGAAAAAGGCTATCTTAAGTCTTTTTATATGGAAAATGAAATCAACTATGTAAAAAAATACTCAGCTGAATTAACTCTATTGCCTCAAGATTCCTTATCTTTTGAATATTTTTTGGGTCCTAGCTCATATAAACTTTTAAAAGCAGAGAATAATGATTTGCACAAAATTATACCCTTGAGCCAAGATATTGTTATATTTAGATGGATGAAAATTTTCAATGAATTTTTCATAATACCTATCTTCGACTTTTTATCTCAATTTTTCTCAAACTATGGTGTAATAATTTTCTTTTTAACATTGATTGTAAAATTATTATTAACTCCGCTTTCTTTCAAAACATTTAGAAGTGGTGTAGCCATGAAAGTTTTAAAACCAGAATTAGATAAATTGAAAGCAAAACATGGCGATGACCAACAAGCTTTTGCTCAAGAACAAATGAAAATTTTCAACGAATATGGTGTAAGTCCTTTGGGAGGTTGTATGCCTATGCTACTTCAAATGCCTATTTTATTTGCCATGTTCAGCTTTTTTCCAGCCGCTATTGAATTGAGACATGAGCCTTTTTTATGGGCTTCAGACCTCAGTACTTATGACAATGTCCTTACCCTTCCCTTTACAATTCCATTCTACGGAAATCATGTAAGTTTATTTGCCCTATTGATGACCGCTACTCAAATAGCCACAACTGTTTATACACAAAGGCTACAGCCAAGTAGCCCTCAAGCCGATCAAATGAAAATGATGAGCTATATCATGCCTTTGATCTTTTTATTTATGTTTAATAGTTTCCCTGCAGCTATTACTTATTATTATTTATTGCAGAATGTAATGAGTATATTCCAACAATGGTTTGTTACTAAATTTTTTATCGACGAAAATAAAATTCGTGCGGAAATAGAAGAGCATAAAAAGAAGCCAAAAAAACAAGGAATGTTTCAGAAAAAAATGCAGGAAATGATGGCTCAAGCGGAAGAACAGAAAAAAATGCAACAAAAAAATAACAAAAAGTAAAAAAATACTTTTTGTTTTTAATAGAAAAACATTATTTTTGACAACTAATTTTTAATATCCAAAAATTCAATTTATGAATAAAAGTAGACTATTATTATTTGCATTTATAAGTATTTACAATATTTTATCTGCTCAAATACCAAAAATTCAGGTTGGAAGAACCTTGTATGATTTGCAAACGAATAATTCTATGCAAAGAAGAATTATTGTAGATCCTGTGACAAAAGATTTAACGATTACTTATACAGGAAGTAATCTTTCGGATGGTGCCTATACCGATAGAGGGACTGGATATGCATTTTATGATCAAAAATTTTGGTATAATGCTTCTGGCACTACATTTACACCCCCATTAAATACTTTTCCTACAAGACCTGAAAATGTTAGAACAGGATGGCCAAATCCGCTATATGTAGGAAGCAAAGAACTAGTATTTAGTCATATATCAGATGGATCTTTCAATGGCATCAATATGGCTTCTAGAAGACGTGGAACAAACACTTGGACAAATACAAAAATATCTTCAGGTGCAGAAACATGGCCAAGAGCTGCTAATGATGGCAAAAATATAGTGGTTATAAGCTCATATTATCAAGCTAGTTTTGAAGGTGTAGATGCAGGTATACAATATATGGTATCTACAGATTCAGGCGCTACATGGTCTGCTCCTGCGGCATTTACGGGTATGGATGCTATTAATTATCCAACAGGAGTGGGTGGAGACATCTATGATGTAGATATCAAAGGAAACACTATTGCTATCTTAATGGGTAGATTAGATATTTCATTATATAAATCTACTGACATGGGAACTACATGGACAAAAACATCTATTTTCTCTACACAAGACAATATTGATGCCAATGCTAGTTTAAAT
>JBIPMU010000025.1:0-8842 GCA_044377205.1 Chitinophagales bacterium
CCATCTATAGTTTTTGCTATTTATTTATTTGGAAAGAAAATTCGACGCGTCAAAATATACTTCAAACCTTTCTTTCGGCATTATTTGCCGCATTGGCCATAATGACAAAAGGGCCTGTAGCCATTATCCTCATTGTAGGCACATTGGGTTTTGCTTGGGTTTTACTCAAATTCAAAAATCTTCCTAACATCGGTTATACCATACTTTGGATTCCTTTGGTATTATTTCTGAGTGGGCTCTGGTTCGCATACGAAACGCATCTTCATGGAAGTAAATATATGAGTGAATTCATTACCTATCAGATTCGACTTTTCCAAACCGAAGACGCCAAACATGGTGGTACCATTCTCTTTCATCCCATAGCTCTTTTACTAGGATGCTTTCCTGCCAGTATTTTTATGTGGAGTGCTTTCAAGAAAGATATTCAGCAGAATAATACTTTTAATACTGTTTTTTTCAAAGCGATGCTTGCATGTTTTATTATAGTTTTAGTGGTTTTTAGTTTAGTTCAAACAAAGATAATCCATTATTCCTCCATGGATTATTTCCCAATGACTTTTTTCTCTGCATTGGGATTGGCTTACGTATCAGAGAAGTCTTTATCTTTTAACAAAATACAAGTCTTTTTGCTAGGTTTCATTGGGGCGATATGGAGTATTGCACTTATTTTTACGCCTATTGTAGGTATTTATAAAGAGAAAATCGTTCCTTTTATCCATGATCCTAATTTTTTACTCCAACTCGAAACTGCTATTGAATGGAATGCTTGGGATAGTCTTTTTGGGATTCTTTTTGCAGGATTGTATTTCTATGGGATGTATCTTTTGTCAAAAAAACATATTCAAAAAGGGGTTTTTGTTTTATTTATAGCATGTTTGCTGTGTATCGAAGTGATTTTACTACATTATATACCTCGTATTGAAAAAATGGTACAAGGTTCTTTAATCGAATTTTGTCAAGAACACAAATCCGAAGATGCCAATCAGTGTGGGTTGTATATGAAAAGTTATGCAATATTTTATTATTCCGAACGAAAACCATTCGAGAATGTAGAAGATACATTTAAACATCTTCATTACTTATATCAGCCTATACAAAAAGATTGCTACTTTTTCTTGCGCACGATAGATACAGCAAAGCTTGATAATTCAATGGGGCCTAAAATGTATAAACTTTACAATAAAAATGGATTTACCTTTTACAAGAGAGATTATTAATAAAAATTTAATTTTCTTAATAAAAATACATATAAGTTTTAATAAAGTTTCTAGATATATTTCGTATTTTTGCGGATTGAACTAAAAAAATATAATCATTGCAAATGGAAAAGAATCAATATTCAGAAGAAATCGATTTGAAACAATTAGCTAAAAAAGTGATACAAATTTCGAAGAATCGAAAAAAGATATTTACAATGTTGCTAATAGTAACCATGGGACTAAGTTTAGCCTACTTTATTAAAGTAATGATAAAACCTAGTTATAAAAGTGAAGTAGTACTCAAAAGTACTTATGTTCGCAAAGATCAATTAGAAAATATAATAGCAAAATATAATATGGCTATTCAAGATGAGGATACTTCTATTACTAAAAAAGTATATGATGTAATTTTGACATGTAATATAGTAAAAATTGAGATCTCTGAAATCAAACCCGACATTACAAGTCCAGATAAAGATGATAAAACAAAATATTATAAATTAATATCATATCACAGTCAAAAACCGATTTCAAGCGAAATTGAAAAAATTACAATAGTGATTAATCACATAAAAGAAATTGCGAGTCAAGATAATGATATTATCGAAGGAAAAAAAAGAACTGAAAGAGCTATAGCAGAAATAGACTCCTTAGTAAATGTTGCCTTTGAGGCAGGTAATTCATTTAAAAATAAAATTAATATGCCAGGAAGTATGATGGTAATGAATGATTTGTATAAAAGTTTAAATGAAATTTTAGCAAGAAAGACAGCATTGACTGCAGAATTAACCGGTTATCAAACCGAAAACGTAATTTTTAAAGCTTCCCCTTTGATTTTCAATAAAAAAATCACTATGCCTACCATAATTTTTGTAATAGGATTTGGTATTTGGGTTTTGATCTGTACCTTATGGGTAGGGGGTGTTTTAATTTTTGGAGATGGAGACTAATTATATTTCCTTATTTTTTATTTATTCCGATGTTTTTTTCTTGAATTTGCAATAATGTATGTGCATTATATGATAATCTTTCTTTGTCGAAAATCCATCCCCATTTACTAAAATAATAGATTCCAGATTTAAAATATATCTTTAGATTATTAAGATTTAAAAAGGTCTTAGGTGTATGATCGTGAACAACAGAAACAAAAGGATACACAAGAGTTCTATAACCAGATTTTAATATGTTTCTACAAATATCATTATCTTCGAAATACAAGAATATATTTTCATCAAATCCATTAATTTCCTTTAATACATCTACTCTAAAAATTAAAAAACACCCTGATAGAAAAGGGGCATCTAAAGGATATGAATAATCATAATCTATAAGCTCGTATTGACCATTAATTTTATTTTTGATCCATTGAATTGGAATAAATCTTCTTGCAAAATATTGTAAAGGATTAGGTATAAGCTTTGCTAATCTTTGAATTCGACCATCAGGATATACAATTTTTGGCATAATTGCTCCAATATTATGATTTTTTTCAAAGTAATGTACCAAATTTTCAATTACATTTCTATCAAAATATATATCAGGATTTATTATGATATGATACTTTACTTTTTCATCGATTGAGTACTTAAAAGCAATATTATGGCCAGCTCCAAAACCTGGATTCAATGGATTATGAATATATCTTATATTTGGATATAATAATGAACATTCCTTTAAACTATCCGTGGGAGAGTTATCAATTAATATAATTCTTAAATTGGAGTAATTAAGACAACAGTCGATGACTTCTTTAATTTGCTCTTTAGTATTTTTATAAACAACTATACTACAATTAATTATCATAATTCTGATTCTTTTTAAACAACATAATTAAGTATACTAATAAATATATTTCTACACCTACCATCCTTGATAAAAAGTTCTCAAATACACAGTTTGAAAAAAAAATCAACAATAAACAAATAATTTCGAAATCATATTTAAAGGATAGTAATAATTTAAGAATATTAAGTATAAATAATATAAATCCAAGAAATCCTGTAGCTATAAAATAAAAAAGGAATTGGCTATGATTATTTAATTCTTGAATATTAAACAATTCTCTAAGTGATTGATTTCTACTATTTAAAACCTCAAATACATCACCTACCCCTATCCCAAAGATAAAATTTTCTTTAATCAAATGAAAAGAAGAGGTGTATAAAACATATCTTTCTATATCAAATCTCTCTAAAAGCTGCAATATATTTTTGTTAAATAAAAAAATTGCAAAAACCATTAATATAAATAAATAAATAATATTTTTTAAAGTAACCAATCCTTTATTCCAGAAAAAATATATAAAAGGTAAAAAAATGATTAAAGCCATATTAATCAAAGAACGATAATAGAATATATTTAATGTAAAATATCCAATCAGTAATATGTATATTATTTTAATAACCAATTTTTTATTTTCTTTTAGCAAACTATAAATGAAAATAATACTAATTAAATAAATTGTACTTGAATAATTACGGTGTAAAATTCCATTTTTATTTGGATAGGTATATTGAGCCGCATTATAAATTGTTTCATATCCTAATGAGATAGACTTTAAAATACGTTCAAAAATATTGAGATTATAATAATATAAATTACCATGATAATGTTCCAACATCATATATCCATAACTAGAATAAATTAAAATTTTTATAGATAAAATAAATGCAGCTCCAACAAAAGTAAATTTTAATATTTTTATATTTTTTGATTCTAGTTTTACTGAAATTAAAAGTAATAGTGGAAATAATATAATCAAAAAATTAGAACTGACTTCTTTTATAAAGCCAATGGTATTTGATGACCAAAAATAAGAAATTATGCTAAGTATATAAAAGCCTGATAAAAAAGTAAAAGTCTTTATATTGGCTGCATTTAATGAAATTTTATTAAAATTAGATAATAATAAAACTAACAATATAAAAACATAGCTAATTGACTGTAAGGCAATAGGGAGCATAGGAAACAAAAAGAAAAATAATAATCCAAACAGAATTAAATTATTTTTTAAATCGAATAATTTCATAAAAAATAAAAACCTATTTCATTTAAAATTTCAAATTTGGGTATAAATGCAATTATAGAAAAGAGTACAATAATAATCCAACAAATAAATTTAGATGGAATAATATAGAATATTGCAGGCAATAAAATAATTTCAATACTTGAAAAAAAGGTAGCTGTCCTTCCTGCAAAAAGAGAATAATTATTAAAAGTAGAAAGCCAAAAAGAAGCAATACCTATTGAAATAAAATAAACATCTATTTTTTTAATTTTTTGGATTAAAAAGTCTCTTTTTAAATAGACCATAAAAAACAACATACTATTCTTAATTAAAACAGGATTTAACAATCCTAGTTCTTTAAATTCTTGATTTCCATATGAAAGATAAACATTAATTCTATCAATTCCTAGTTTATAAAAAATTGCCCTTAATAATTCTTGATTTAAAATAAATCCTAAAACAAAACCACTTAAAAGAATATAAAGCATTCTATTTTTCTGAATTAGCCAAGGAAAAAGAAAATAAAAGGGTATAAATATTAAAGCGGCATAATGAAATAAACTTGCAAAAAATATAATAGTAATAAAAGGAGTGAATTTCCTATCTTGAATATAGCGATATGAATATAACAATATATTTGCCGATAGACCTGCTCGTATTTGCATTAAATCTCTTAGTAGATATAAATGAGAAAAATATATCAATAAAGCACTAAACTTATATTTGTAGTCTTTAATATAATTTAAAAATAATCCTAAGCTTAAGAAACTAATTGTTATAAATATAAAAATATAATCTAAATTAAAATATTTATAAATTGAATTCAAAAGAACATATCCAAATTCTACATTTTGTAATTCATGATAATTAAATTCATTTATTGGATTAATCCATTCATAATATTTTATATAATTTATATAATCTCTATCACCATATCTAAAGCTAGCAATAAAAAACATTAAAAAACCTATTATAAAAAAAATAATCTTTTTTATAATTTCTTGAAATTTAAATAAATCAAGAATTGACAACAAAATTAGTAATACAAAAAAATAAGATAAAAATTCCAAATTAAATTGATTTATACATTTTTCTATAAGAATTACCCATTGCTTCTATACTATAATTATCTATAGTTTTTCTGTAGAAAGAATTAATATAATTTTCTTTATTATTAATCAATCGAAGACATGCATTCAGCATAGAACTAGGATTATCAGACTTATAATAAGACAATTCATTTTCATTATATAACTCTGTAAATATTTCATGTTCTATACAAGCAACAGGAATTTTATGGATACCCATTTCTAATAAAGCCAATGGAAATCCTTCAGATCTACTTGCCATAATATTTAAATCTACTAATTGATAAAATTGATTTGGAGTTTTCTGAAAGCCTGTCCAGAATATTTTATCTTCAATATTTAGTTTTTTTGCTAATTTCTGTAATTTTTTTTTCTCTATACCTTCTCCAACTACCAATAACTTAAAATTATTTGCAATAGCTAGCATTTTTATTATTCTATCAATTCCTTTTCGATAGATTAAAGAGCAAAAGACTCCAATTAAAAAGGAATCTTCTTTAAACTCTTCAATTTTCTTCAAAAGTTCATTATTTGGAACTTTAATATCAGAATGTGGCCGTCCATTATATATTACTTGAATTTTAGCAGATGGAATTCTTGCCAAATAATAATTTTTCATACTGTTGGACAATACAATAATTTTATCAAATTTCTGAATCTTATAACACCAAATTTTTTCGTATATAAAACCAATAAATCGTCCATAAGTATCACTCAAATCAGCATACATATAATTATGTAGCGTGCATATTTTTCTAGTATCCTCTTTTATAGCACTATTATAAAAATCGGGTCTTAACATATGAGAATGAACAATATCAAAACCTACAAATTTATAATCTTGTTCAACCCTATGAGTTGTACACGGGAAATCAATTTCTACAATATCATCAAAATAGAAAACTTCAAAATGAAATTCATCTTTAAGTTGATCAATAATATCTCTTGCCACGATAATTGGACCTTTTTGAGCTAAAGATGGAAGAACCATGGCAATCTTCATGAAATTTTAAATCTATTTTTAAAAAGTGTAAATATAAATATTATTTCTAATATTACCTTAATTGCAATTATTTCAAATTGTATAATCTGACAAGTGTTTACATAATTAAATATTATGGAAATTAAAAAATATATAACGAAAACAAAAATACCAAAAACAAAATCATATTTAATTCTCAAATATTTATTTGCATTTAAAAATATAATTATAAGTATACAAACACTTGATAAAAAAGAAGAAATTGCGGCTCCGTATAGTCCCAAAATTGGAATTAATAATAAAAATAAAATAATATTAATGAATGTGCCTATACTATTTAAAAAACCAAATTTATTTAAATCCACCTTATCCCCTACAACAAAGCCAATTCCCCCAATGAAACTAAGTCCATTCAATAAAGTACTAAAACTAACTAGAAAAATAAATCTACTAGCTTCAGCATATTCTTGATTTGAAACTAAATACACAAGCTCATTTGAAAAAATTGATAATGACATTGCAATAAACCCTACAAATACAATATAAACCTTGAATATCTTTTTATACTGAATTTCAGCAATTTCTTTATTATTTTTGATAGATTGAACATATGGTCCTAAAGCTTGAGCAAATGCATTTATTATAAATGAAATGACAGTATTTATCAATAAAACTATTTGATAAATACCAGCTTGTGTTTTATCTTTCATCAAAAATTGAATAAAATAAATTGCTGAAAATGATACAATCCAATTGGAAATATTTGCAGTTAACATCCCAATTGATCTTTTTAACTTATCATAAAGTAAATCTATCTGAAAATAACTTGGATGTATCCAATGATTTAATATAAAAATTGAAAAAAGTGATGTTAAAAAGCTTGAAAAAAATTGTGATAAAAAATAACCTTGAATTCCATTTTTTTCTATAAATAAAAAATATAAATTAAATAGAATTAATAAAAGTCCATTAATAGAAGTAATAAATAAATTTTTTATTGGTTGCCGCTGAAGACGATACCAAAAAGAAAGTATGTATAAAGGAAACGAAAAAAATTGTGAGCAAGCTGCAATTAAAAAAACTTGACTCTCATTTGAATTTGTTAATCCTTTTGTTATAAAATCAGATTTTATAACAAAGAAAATAAAAAATAATAAGTTTACAAAGAACTCAAACCAAAACCAACTGGAGAATATTTTTTTTCTTTCTTCTATTAATGTTGTATTGTAGTACTTAATAGCAATAATATTATCCAATCCAAAAATCAAAAAAATATTGACTAAAATAAAGAAATTTGAGATTAAACTAATATTTACAAAATGATCAGGAGATAACAACTTTGCATAAAATGGTAAAACAATAATAACTGTAAGTCTATTTATAGCAGAAGAAACTCCATAAATAAGTGAGTCTGAAAAAAGAGATTTCAAAGAGGATGTTTCAAAACTAAATAATTTCTTATCTAGCATCCAATTCTTTTTTATAAATTTCAATTAATTGATCACAAACTTTATCTGCATCATGATATTTTTCTACATAAGCTCTACTTCTTTCACCCATTTCTTTTCTATAATTTTGATCCATTACTAACTTTTTTAAATTGTCGTAAATTTGATCCGGATTAGTATTTATTATAGGACATTCTTTAGGTAGTCCATAAGAAAACAATTCATCTAATAAAAAACACATTACAGGTTTTCCCAATGCCATTGCTTCCGTAGAAGCCATACCATACCCTCCAACTACAAATTGGTCTAAAAAGATATCACATTGTTTTACAATTTCTATATTCTCCTCTCTTGTTTTATTAATTACTTTGATAAATTTTAAATTAGAAAATTCATTTTTCAAAATATTAATTGCTTGCTCTACGTATTTGCTTCCTTTTGTAATTTCTTTTGTAGGAGAATGGACTATTATGATTTCATTTTCATTTTTAAATGGCTGATATTCAAATTGCGACAAATCAATTCTTTGAAACAATAAATACGATTTAGGAAAAAAATCACTTCTATTATAAAACAACATTTCAGGAACTAATAAAGGAATAGCTCCCATACTATGAAATACTTTTGAAATATTATATGATATTTCATCTGATTCCATTTTTGCATACTCATAACCTTTGTAATATGTTTTTTTATAGTATTTATTTATTTGCATAAGTTTACTAGGAATTCTAGTATCCGTGCCTAAAAATTCAACAAAATGTATTTTCTTTTTAGAAATTAAAGAAAGAAATTTCCAATAGAAAAGAGGTGGTGGAATTCTATGAATCCAATGTATGATATCTGCTTTCAAATAGTATTTTGTCATTACTAAATAAAGCTTAATCCTATTTAAAATTAAAATTGGATTTTTGAATAAATTACCTTCGGCTGGAATATTGATTGTGTTTTCATAGTTTTGATGAATGGAAGAATTTAAATAAGTAATACATTTAGATTGTATTCCTTTCTTGTTTAAATAAAAAGTCGTGAGTGAAGGAATTGATACAATGTTCACCGGTAAAATTAAAACTTTAATATCTCTATGTTTCACTTTGCGGGATTTCCTTTAATTACTT